>CAJWFU010000118.1:0-6912 GCA_913031315.1 uncultured Phycisphaerae bacterium
CGAGCAGGGGATGGATCAGGTGTCGGAGGGTGACGAAGAAGAAGAGGACCGGGTCGAAGAGGCTCCGGGGCTTCAGATCGACAGCCGGCTCGCCTGCCAATGCAAGATCACCGGTAAGGGCCCCATCCGAGTCCGGGTTCCGGCCTGGAATCGAAATGCCGTGAAAGAGATCCCTCACTGATCGTCACCCGCCGACGTGATCCTGATGTCTGGACCGTCGTCTGGTCCGTCGTCTGGTCCGTCGTCTGGGACATAGTTTGGACGAAGGTGAATTGCCGGCGAATTTGAAGACAGATCGATCCGATAGGGGAAGGGACAAGCGCGAATCATGAGCAACTCCCAGATCCAGAATCAGGACACGACACGCTCTGGCGAATCCCATTCCGGAACGTCCCGGAAGCGGCGCGGTCCGAGCGGACCGGTCGTGACTCGCGGGCTCCGGATCTGGCTTCGAATCGTGCTCGTCCTTTTCGGATTACTCGCGCTCGACAGCATCTATCTCACCGCGGTCGACCTTGCAGCGTGGTGGACCGGAGATTCCCGTGAAGACGGGTCCTATCTGTGGGCGATTCTCGTTCACCTCGGACTCGGACTGCTGCTCCTGATTCCGTTCGTCGTCTACGGGGCGATGCACG
This sequence comes from uncultured Phycisphaerae bacterium, assembly GCA_913031315.1. Lineage (GTDB taxonomy): Bacteria > Planctomycetota > Phycisphaerae > Phycisphaerales > SM1A02. The sequence continues at coordinate 636 of CAJWFU010000118.1, forward strand.
CGTGGAGGGGGCGTTACCGCCCCAATCGCCGTGCCGTGGCCGTGGGGTGGGCGCTGCTGTGGATCGGCGTGGCGCTTCTGATCACCGGACTCCTGCTGGTTCGAGTCGATTTCGCCGGCATTCGCTTCGGCATCGATCATCCCCCGACTCGCCAGGTGATCTTCTGGGTTCATGCGGTCAGTCCCTTGCTCGCCATCTGGCTCTTCGTTCTCCATCGTCTGGTGGGACCGAAGCTTCGTTGGAAGCAGAGCATCGGTTGGTCCGGGGCAGGGCTGGTGACCGCCGTGCTGGCGGTGATGGTGACCACGGTGGAGCCTCCGCCGGCCACCAGATCCGGTGGGCTGGTCGCCTTGGCCACGTCTTCGAACGATGCCTTCGGCCCTTCCTTGGTGGAAACCGCCAGTGGCGGCACGATTCCGCTCGAGCATCTCCTCGGCAACGAGCATTGCATCAGTTGCCATGAGGATGCCCACGCCCAGTGGGGTGATTCGGCCCACGCCGCGAGTTCGTTCAACAACCCGCTCTATGCGTTCTCGGTTCGGAACACCCGGCAGGCGATGCTTGATCGCTTCCATGACCTGGAACCGAGTCGTTTCTGCGCTGGATGTCACGATCCCGCGATCCTGATGTCCGGGAGCTGGGAGCAGGAACGTTGGACCGATCCTTCGTTGGCGCAGGAGACCGCGACCGATCCGCTGGGAAGTGCGAGCATCGGTTGCATCGTCTGCCACGGGATCGAGGATGTCTCGACCCTGGGAAACGCTTCGTACACCTTCCGGGATCCCCCGCGATATCCATTCGCGTTCAGTGACTCGCCGTTTCTGCAGTGGGTCAACCGACAACTGATTCTAGCCAAGCCCGATTTCCACAAACGGACCTTCCTGAAGCCGGTGCACGAGTCGGCCGAGTTCTGCGGAGCTTGTCACAAGGTCTTCCTGCCCGAGGCGCTGAACGGCTACAAGTGGCTTCCAGGACAGAATCACTACGACACCTGGCGTCTTTCCGGGGTCTCGGGTCGAGGAATCGGTTCCTGGTACTGGCCGCCGGCGATCAGCCCGGATTGCAATGGTTGTCACATGCCGCTGGTGCCGGGCGAGGGCATTGCGGCTCGCATTCGGGACGACTCCGGAGTTCCGACCGAACACCATCACGGTTTCCATGCCGCGAACACCGGGCTGGCGGCGATCGCCGCCGCGCTCGAGCCCGGACCGGAATCCCAGGCCAGATTGGACCGAGTGGTCGACGCCTGCGTGCGGATGAACGAAGACGCCCTTCGCATGGATCTGATCGGCCTGCGGGCCGAAGGTCGGGTCAATGGTGAATTCCGCGGTCCGGTGGGCATGAACGAAGTGTGGGTCGAGCCTGGTGAGACGGTGTTGCTCGAAACGCTGACTCGCACCCTCGGCCTCGGACATCCGTTGACGCAGGGAACCGCGGACTCCAACGAGATCTGGATCGAAATCCAAGTCGGGCTGCGACCTGATCCCATCGCCGATGCTTCGCCCCTGGGTCGGAGCGGACTGATCGGCGAGGATGGCGTGGTGGACCCGTGGTCGAAGTTCCTGAATGTCTGGCTTCTCGATCGTGATGGCAATCGAATCGAGCAACGCAATCCCGAGGACATCTTCGTTCCGCTTTTCAACCACCAGATCCCCCCCGGGGCCGCGGATCTCACGCACTATCGAATTCGGATTCCTGACGATGCCTCCGGTGAACTGGTGATCCGAGGTCGGGTGCGATACCGCAAGTTCGACACCCGGCTCATGCGACATGCATTCGGAGTCGAGGAAGGCGAACGTCTGTCCAAGGCGCTTCCGGTGCTCGACATGGCCGAGACGACCATCACGATCCCCGTGGGGCGAGCGTCCGAATTGGTGGCGAGCACCACGCTTGAAGCTCCGGATTGGCAGCGTTGGAACGACTACGGCATCGGTCTGGTGCGAGCGGGTTCCGGCGGCGGGGTCGCCAAGGGACAGCTCGCGCAGGCGATCGAAGCCTTCGCGGAGGTGGAGAAGCTTGGCTTGGCGGATGGCGCTTTGAATCAAGGGCGAGCGATGATCATCGAAGGTCGGATCGATGATGCCTCCAAGGCACTGGCCCGGGCTGCGGAGAACCCCGAACTCAAGTGGCCCTGGGCCCTCGATTGGTATGCCGCGGCGGTGGCGAGGGAACTCGGCGATCTCGAGGAGGCGGTTCGGCGGATCGAGCGGATCATCGCATCCCGGTACGCCACCGCGGTGGAGCGTGGCTACGACTTCTCCCGCGACGAGCGGGTGTGGAACGAGCTTGCGACCGTCCGATTCCAGATCGCCCGACGAGCCGCGACCGACGAGGCCTACGAAGCGGAGATCGGACGTGCACTGGAGGCGGTGAATCGTTCACTCGAGCTCAATTCCCAGAGAGCACGAACCTGGTTCCTTGCATCTCGTCTCTTCGAGGCGGCGGGAGACGATGAGGGTGCCGCCCGGGCCCTGGCGGAATTCGAAGTCATCCGCCCCGACGACAATGCTCGAGATCGCGCCATCCGGCTCGCACGAAGCCGGAGCGAGATCGCCGACCACGCGGCCGAGCCGATCGCGATCTACGACTTGAATGATGACGCATCGACCGCTTCGGAAACGGACGTGGCATCCGACCGGACGGTGATGTCGGGCCCGCCTTCCCTGGGAGGAGAATCCCGATGAATGACTCCGGCGGATCCCGGCGGTCGAGGGATCGTGATGCGGTCATCGCGGTGGCTTTTCGCCGGAGCCTCTACGTGGGGGTCGGATTGGGGGTGGTGGTCGGCGGAGTGCTGCTGGCTCGAACCCTTCTCTCTCCCGTGGTGGAGGAACGAACCGTGGATCAGACGAAGGTCGAAGCACCTTCGATCGACACGTCTCCCGCGCCCGAGGTCGTCGACCTGGCGATGCCGTTCACGGAAGTGACCGATGAATGGGGCGTGGATTTCGTTCGGGACAATGGAGCTCGGGGCGGCAAACTCCTGCCTGAATCCCTCGGTGGTGGCGTGGCGGTGGTGGATCTGGATGGCGATGAGCGGCCGGATCTGGTCTTCATCGATGGAGGCGACCTTCTTGCCGAGGGGCCGGGAGCGGCAGTCGTCGCCTACCGGAACACGGAGTCCGAAGATGGATCGCCCCGTTTCGTTCGGGTGCAGGGCCTGCCGTTGCTTTCCGGTCATGGCATGGGGGTCGCGGTGGGAGACGTCGATGCGGATGGTGATCCTGACTTGTTCATCTCGATGATGGGCCGAGACCGATTGCTGCTGAACGAATCTTCCGCCGGTCGGATCCGGTTCGTGGATGGAAGTGACGCGTTTGGAATTCCCGAGACGCATGCATGGAGCACCGCGGTTGGATTCGCAGATCTGGATCAGGACGACGATCTGGACCTCGTGGGCCTCTGCTACGTCGATTGGTCGCCGGAACTGGATGCGGCCGTCGATTTCCGAATCGATGGACTCGGTCGTGCGTACGGCCCGCCCACCGGCTTCGCGGGAACCGTTCCCTTTCTGCTGGTGAACGAGCAGGATGAGGACGGTCGGATGCGGCTTGAGGACCGGTCCGAGGCGCGGGGGCTTCGGCAGATGAATGCGGAGACCGGTCAACCGGAAGGCAAGGGCCTGGCGATCGCGATGGTCGATCTGGATGACGATGGTGATCTCGACGTGGTGGGGGCGAACGACACCACGGCGAACGCCGCCTGGATCAACGACGGAACCGCGCACTTCCAGGAACGAGGCCGACGATTGGGGATCGCCTTCGATCGCTCCGGAGCCGCGACCGGCGCCATGGGAATCGACGTCGCGACTCGGCCGGCCCGCGGAGGCGAGGAGACGCTGGTCGCGATCGGAAACTTCGCCAACGAACCGAGTTCGCTGTTCGTTCGGAGATCAGGGGAGTCGGGTTTCTTCGATGACGCCGCGGGGGAGGGTGTTTCGGGGCCGACCCGGCGGGCATTGACCTTCGGTCTGCTCTTCACGGATCTCGACCTCGACGGCATCGAGGATCTGGTGCAGGCCAATGGTCATCTGGAAGAGGAGATCACGGTCGTGCAGGCCAGCCAGGCGTACCGACAACCCGCGCAGGTCTTTCGCGGTCTGCCACCCTCGCGAGGCGGAGGTTTTCGTGAGGTTCCCGGCGAAGCGCTCGGTGACCTGTCGACTCCCATCGTGGGTCGTGGACTGGCCAGCGGCGACCTGGATCTCGACGGTGATCTGGATCTGATTCTCACGCAGGTCGCTGGTCCACCGGTGGTGCTCCGGAATGATGCCTCGACCGGTTCCGGGGTTCAGGTCCGTCTGGATGGTCGCCCCGGGAACCCCGATGGAATCGGTGCCGTCCTCGTCGGCACGGTGGGCGATCGCACCATGGTGCGTCGAATCATGCCCACGAGGAGCTATCTCTCCCAAGTGGAACCCGTGGCGGTGTTCGGCCTCGGAGAGGCCTCGGCCCTCGATCGGCTCGAGATCCGTTGGCCGGATGGCGACGTCAGGGTGATCGAAGGACCGATCGGATCCGGCCGGGTCCGTTTCGGTCGAGACTGATCGGCCCACGTCGGCCGTCGGTCCCGGGTCAGGGTTCCTCCAGTTCCTTTTCGCTCACGTTCCACCATGCCACTCGAACGGCAGGGATGTCGCGCAGAAAACCGCCCCGCCGGCAGATGCCGACGGGGCGGAGTGAGCTTCAGGCCGGACGTTCGGAGATCAGCAGTCGGTTCCCAATGCCGCGATCATCAATCCGAGGTCCGCACCGTTGGTGGTGCCGTCACCGTTGATGTCACCGGACGCGGTGCCCCAACCCGCGATGAGCAGGCCGAGATCGGCACCGTTGATCAGGCCGTCTCCATTGAGATCTTCGAGGCAGGCGACGTCTTCGCATTCGACCCGTTCCACCTTGAAGGCATCGATGCCGGCTTCAGTGAGCGAGTTGTTGGGGGCGTCGGAACACTGGAACCTGACTTGGATGGTCGCGGAGGGACTCACGAAGTCGCCGACCACGAAGGACGCCGAGTTCCAGCCCGCGGAGCCGTTGGTGATGGTCCGGGCGGTCACCCAGTCTCCACCATTGCTCACCTGAACCAGCAAGGAGTCCTCGGCTGCGGTGCCGAAGTCGTCGTTCATGAACCACCAGTCGAAACTGACCGTCGCGTTTCCATCGGACAGATCCATCACCGGCGAGGTCAGGGTGACCGGGCCGCCGTCAAGGTCGGCCGTGCCGGCGGAACCGCCGGGGCTGCCGTTCTGCGTGACCCAGCAGAAATCACCGTCGGAGGATTCACCCGGGGCGAACTGCTGACCGGCGGCGGTGGTCGCGACCGGATCAGCGATCTCCCAGGCACCGGCGGTGGCACCGTCATTGGTGGTGGTCCAGCCACCGGTTCCGGACTCCATGTCATCTTCAAAGGTGACGACGATGCCGGATGACACCATCGTCGAATATTCGCCGAGGGTTGGATCTCGGAACTCGCCACCTCCCTGAAGGTCCGCGGTGAAGACGAAACGGACGTCGTCCTCGCACGCGAAGGCGGGCAGCGTGGCGGTCCAGGAGTCACCGGAGCCGTTCATCGGAATCTCGATCGCCGACCCGCCGTTGACCATGACTTCCATGGCGGGGGTCCGTTGGTTGATCGTGCCACCGAAGGCCGACAGGTTCACCGCGATCGAGGTGGAGGCTCCCGGTTCGATCGCCGAGGGGATTCCCGCGGGATAGGTGAAATCGATGCCGATCGGCGGGTTGTTCATCCAGACGCTGAGTCCGTAGCAGCCACCGATGACCAGGTCGAGCCAGCCATCGTTGTTGAGGTCGATGGGGGCCGCGTCATAGGTGGAGTCGAGGGCCCAGCTGGGGAGGATCAGTTCGTTCTCGACCAGAAGATTGGTGGCGACCCCGGTGTTCTGATAGATGTGCATCCGACGGCCGGAACTCGGGCAGAAAGGGCCGAGGTCGGAATCGACGTCGGCGATGATCACGTCCTTCCAGCCATCCTGGTCGAGGTCCCCGAACTGGATCGAATTTCCGAATTCATTCAGCGAATCGGGCATCGTGTAACGAGTCCAGGTGGCCTGCCCGGAGCCGTTGTTGCCATTGTTGAGCACGTAGGCATCCTGGCCATCGTCGGCGGTGATGATGTCGATGTCGCCATCGTTGTCGAGGTCGGCGGCGTTCATGCCGTAGGGAGCGCCCGCGGTGATCTCCACCGGGCCGATCCAACTGGATCCCTCGGTCTGGTAGAGAACCGCGATGTTCTGCCCACCGGTCAACGTGTTCACTCGGAT
>CAJWFU010000119.1:0-6893 GCA_913031315.1 uncultured Phycisphaerae bacterium
CACGTGGCGCGCGACTCAACGCGGGTGTCGTCCAACGCACCATGCGCCATCTGCGGGCTGATCTGGGCCTGCCGGATACGGCGACACCCCATGCACTGCGTCACAGTTTTGCAACACACCTGCTGGCAGGCGGCGGTGACCTTCGGACCATCCAGGAACTGCTCGGGCATGTATCTCTGTCGACAACACAGCGATATACCGATGTCGATACCCTGCAGCTGATCAACGTTTATGACCGGGCCCACCCACGCGCGATCGTCCGGGACTAGCATGTTCGGTGGTATCGGCCGGGCGCTATCGCACAGGGATTACCTGCTGTACTGGTCGAGCAACGGCATAAACACAATCGGCCGGTGGATGTACCGCGTAGCCGTCGGCTGGCTAACCTGGGAACTGACGGAATCAACAACATGGCTGGGTATCATCGCCTTCGCGGAAAGCTTCCCACTGGTCGTGTTTTCGGTTCTGGCGGGCGCGCGCTGACCGGGTCGGCTATATCCGGATCACCCTGCTGGCACTGACTGCAACGGCGATTGTCGCCGCGGCATTTGCAGCCATGACACTCGCCGGTGTGATCACGATTGAACTGGTCCTGGTTTCCGCCCTGTTGATCGGGTCGCTTGAATCGCTGACCACGCCGGCACTCATGGCGCTGGTGCCGAAGCAGGACCTGGCACCGGCAATCGCACTGGGATCGGCCACGTTCAACGCGGCGCGGTTTATCGGTCCGGCTATTGCCGGCGCGCTTCTTGTCTGGACGGGTTCAGGGGTCGTGCTGGCGGTCGTTGGCATCGCCTTCACCCAGTTCTGCCTGACACTTCTGGTCATCAAGGCGGACGAGCCCGAACAAAACCCCGACCCTTGGCGGGATTTTACCGGCGATATCGTGACCGGCGTACGATACGGATTCCGCAATTCCGGCATCCGTTTCCTGCTCGTTATGCTGGCGGTAACAGGCCTGCTGATCAGACCCGTGATCGAACTTATGCCCAGTTTCTCGGCGGAGGTATTTGATCGCAGCGCCGACGGCCTGGCCATTCTGATGTCGACCCTGGGGTTCGGGGCGATGGTCGGTTGTATCTGGATCGCGCAGCGCGGGCGGACCGCCGGATTGACCGGGCTTGTCACCTTCAGCCTGCTTGTTCAGGCGACAGCACTGATCCTGTGCGCCGCCGCCGGCTATTTCGGCGGAAGCCTCTGGCTGTCTGCCGGCTTCCTCGGGGTGGTAGGGTTTGCCATGCTGGTAGGCGGTGTCGGTTCTCAGACGCTGATGCAGAACGCCGTTGAATCTCACATGCGGGCCCGCGTGATGAGCCTGTTCATTAGGATTTCATGGGGGCTGTCCGCCTTCGGCGCACTCGCCGCCGGATGGATCACCAATTTTGCCGGGTTACCGTTGACCATGGCTGCGGGCGGTCTGCTGACCATCTCGCTCTGGCTATGGGCGCGTCCACACGCACGCAAGCTCGAAAGCGATCTGGAGAAGACGGCATAGAAGCATCATCAGGCAGATGGACGCGGGATTATACCGGTGCGATCAGTCCGGTCTTTTTCTTCCACGCAACCGTTCCCAGAGACGCATCGCCCTGCGGTCCGCCTCGTCATAGGTTTTCCCGAAACGGGGATACCGCTTTTTCAGCCAGTCGAGCTTGCCGGCCGCCCATTCGGATTCCCGCGACAGCAGGACCAACCCGATAGTGAGGAACAGAATACCCTGCAGGATCGGCAGGAAGACGCCGAGAATACCGAGAAAGATGAATAACCAGCCAAGCGCGAGAACGGCGTAACGTTTCAGACGCTGTTTCATCGCAAGCCCCCGGCATGAGGGTTACATATGGATCGGCGCGCCTTCGACAGCAAGGGCGGCTTCTTTCACGGCCTCGTTCAGCGTCGGGTGTGCATGACAGGTCCGTGCGATATCCTCGGACGATGCGCCAAACTCCATGGCGAGCGCCAGCTCTGCAATCATCGTGCCCGCGTCGGGCCCGATAATGTGAACACCGAGTACTTCATCGGTCGCCGCATCTGCGAGAATTTTGACAAATCCCTCCGCATCACCGTTTGCACGGGCACGCGAATTCGCCATGAACGGGAAGTTGCCCTTGTTATAGGCGATACCCGCATCCTTCAGCTGCTCTTCGGTTTTCCCGACAGAAGCAGCTTCCGGCCATGTATAGACCACCGACGGAATAGCATCGTAGTTGATATGTGTCGCCTGACCGGCAAGCCGCTCAACACAGGCGATGCCTTCTTCCTCGGCTTTATGCGCCAGCATCGGACCGGGGATGACGTCGCCGATTGCGTAGATACCGTCCACGTTGGTTTTAAAATTGCCGTCGACCTTGATCACGCCGGGCTTGTTCGGTGCCTTGAGTTCGATCATCACGGTCGGCGAATCAGCGTGCTTGAGTGCCTCCGTGATGTAGGCGGGGTTGAAACCAATCTCGATCGGGTCGCCCTGATAGTCGAGGGTCTCGATCTTGATCTCGGCCTCGCCCATCTCGGGCGCCCGGCTCGACAGGGTCAGGCTGCCGGATTCGAAGGCCAGGCGAACGCCCTTGCTTTCCTCGTTGGTGAGGAGTGCGGCTCGACGAACCGCGGAGGAAAGTTCACCCGCATCGAACTGGACGCGCTTGTCCTGATCCTTCGGGATGACATCCTCGAAGGGAGGGAAGGAGCCTTCGACCAGATTGCTGGAGAGCACGGGGGCTCCGGGGCCGTCACCGACCTGGAACAGGATCTGGTTGCGATCCCGTCTGACCCGCACTGGTTCTTCCGGGTTGCTCATCAGCCGGTTGAGAACGTTGAGCGCTTTCGTGGGAATGATGGAAGATCCATCTTCCTCCGCCGTGGTCGAGCATTCGCCTCGGGCCACCGCGAGGCGACGTCCATCGGTCGCGACCATTCGAAGGTGCCTCCCGGTTCGCTCCAGCAGCACGCCATTGATGGCGTAGCGGCTGTTCTCGACCGCCGTGGCGAACACCGTTCGGCCGATGAGCCGGCGCAGCGAACCGGCATTGGAATCGAACTCGGCTTCCCCTTCTTCGAACGTGGGGACCCCGGGGAATTCTTCCGGATCGAAACCGAAGACCTTGAATTTCGAGTCCTTGCCGCGAATATTCGCGACGTGCTTCTGCACCTCGATGGTGAGCGCGTCGTCTCCGCTGGCTCGGACGATCTGATTCAACTTGTCCGCGGGGATGAGGGCGGAGCCCTCCTCTCGGATGTCGACCTCTGCGACGCCGAGCACCAATCCGATCTCGGTGTCGGTCGCGGAGACGGTGAGCAGACCATCTCGGGCCTCGAGTTTGAGGCAGGTGAGAACGGGGGCCGGGGTTCTGCTGACGACCACGCTTCCTGCGATGGCGAGGGCTTCGGCGAGGGCATCACGACTACAGACGAGCTTCATGGGCGGGATTCCGCGTTGCAACGAGGGATGGAGGGGCGGAGGCGCCACCTTTCCATGGTCACAAAGTGTAGCGGTTCGAGCGGGGGATCCCGGATGGTGACCACCATCGGCGGGGGGCGGTGGATCTTGTGTCGTCTGGCGCCACCAGGCCGGTCTGGGGGGGGTGGTAGACGTCTTGATACCGAAAATAGGGTTTTTGGCCCTCGCATCCACACCCCGAACGTGGTCGAATACCGCCCTGAACCCGGACCCGACCCCCCCCCTTGGTCGCCCTTCATGCTTCCGTATCGAATTATCCACTGGATCGGCGAGGTCTACCCCGTCACCGTCTTCTTCCTCTACATCGGCCTCGCGATGTTCACGTTCGCGATCTGTTTCCTCATTCCCGCGGCCGCCGTGGTGATGCTCGTGTTTTCGATCTTCGCCCTGGTGCCGGCGGTATGTGGTTGGCGTCTACTCAAAGCCAGCGAACGCTGGCTGGTCCGAGGCTCGATTCGACGACATCGCTGCCCCTGCTGTGGAGAGGGACTCCAGAGCGACGGGGAAAGCAGTTGTCTGTCCTGCGGGCTGTCCTGGGAACCGAGCGGCACCCAGGTCATTGCGTGACCGTCGCGCCTCGACGCATCAGCGACGACCCGCGCGCTTCCTCAGAACGAAAGACCCAACCGGCCCCGCTCAGCCTTCCATGAAGGCTTGAGCGACCGCCCGGACTTCGTCCGCCAGTCCTTCGTTGCCGATGGTGAGCAGAACACCGCCGGCAGGCTCGACTTCCACCAGAAGTGGGGCCTGAATCGCAGCGATCGAGATGCCCTGGTCCAGGGTCTCACTGTGCTTGAGCACGGCTTCGACCACGGTGCGAAGCAGATGGAGATCGCGAAGTTTGAACAGCAGCGGGTCCCGGGTATTGAGCTCGATGGTCGCTTCGGAGTCGATGCCCATCCACTGCTCATTGTCTGCGAGCGCCGGGGTGAGGACGTCGAAGACCGATCGCCAACGCCCGATGGGGAGGATCAAGACCGGTTCCACGTGCAGCTTGTGGAGGATGTGCTCAAGCACTTCGCCCGCTCGCTCCCGCGGAATATCAAGGATCTCGGCGTCCGCCACGTCGACCTCATGTCCTTCGCGGGCCGCGAAGATGGTCCGGTGGGCGGCGCGACGTTCGTCGTAGTCGATCTGAAGGCAGTCGACGGAGGCAGGTGCCTCCCCGGTAATGGTGACCACGTCCTCGTTGGAGAGGGTCCGCCACGCGCGATCGAATTCGAAGAATTCCAACGAGATCTCCTTGGCCTGCTTTGGCCTGTTTTGGAAATCGGCACTGTATCGCGCCGTGGGCTCGGCACCATGGGTGTTGACCCACTCCTTGTGGTTCGGTCTCGAATCTTGGCCATTTTCCGAGGGGCGGGTACCATGATGGCATGCGGACGATTCTCTTCATTTGCACTGGAAACACCTGCCGATCGCCCATGGCGGAAGGTATCGCCCGAGATCTTGTCCGGAATGGTTCGGTGGACGGGGTCGATCCGAATCTCTTCCTTGCCTCGGCTGGCGTCTTCGCCTCCGACGGCATCCCGATCTCTCCAGAATCGGCCGCCGCGTTGGAACGCCGGGGGATCGACCCGGACGGCACCAGCAAGCGGCTCACCCCGGAAATGATCCAGAATGCGGATCTGGTGCTTGGAATGACGGCCAGTCACGTCGAAGCGGCCAGAATGCTCGCCGGCGAAGACTGTGAGACGCTGATCGACCGGGTCGATCCCGATGGCGACATCGAGGATCCGATCGGACTCGGCCAGGATGCGTACGATCGGGTCGCCGACCGACTCGACCAGGTGCTCCCCGATCGGCTTCGGGGCCTGCTCGCGTCCGAGGAGGGCTGAGCCCTCGCAACGCCGCTTCGGCGGATGAAGACGAAGGAGAGATTCATGCGGATTGCGCTTGGATGCGATCACCGAGGCCGAAAAGCCATCGACGAACTGGTTCCCGTGCTTGCCGCGGCGGGTCATGACGTCGTCGAATTGGGTGGTGGGCGCGGCGACGGCAGCCCATGCGACTATCCGGATCGGGCGTGGTTGGTCGCCAATGAGGTCCGTGGTGGAAACGTCGATCGCGGAATGTTGGTCTGCGGCACCGGGATCGGCATGTGCATGGCCGCCAACAAGGTTCCGGGAGTGCGGGCGGCTGTTGCCCTGGACGAACTGAGTGCTCGTCTTTCTCGCAGTCACAATGATGCCAACGTGCTCTGCATGAGCGCTGACATGCTTGGTCAGACGTTGCTTCGTCGGATCGTCGAGACCTGGATGGAGACGCCGTTCGAAGGCGGCCGCCATGTCCGACGGGTCGCCAAGATTCACGAGATCGAAGCTGGACAGAATCCTTCCGAGGCCGTCTCCGCCGGGGGATGACCCCGGAGAGGACGGCCTCGTCGAAGGATCACGCCGACGGGCTGGTGCCCGACATGCCTTCGGCCAGCGTCCTGAGCAGTCGAACCCCGAATCCCGTGGAACCGTGTCCGGTGACCGGATCCGCGTCGAGGGCGGCCACTCCGGCGATATCGATGTGGGCCCAGGGCATCGACTCTTCCACGAAGTAGGAGAGGAAGGCGGCTCCCTGAATCGGATGGGCCGATCGCTTCGGGTTCGAGTTGAGAATGTCCGCGACCGGGGATCGCATGAATTCTCGATGTTCCGGCCAGACGGGCAGTCGCCAGACCTTTTCGTCCGCTCCGGCGGCGGCGCATTCCACCGCGCCGCGGAATCCGTCGTGCTCACAGAAAAGCCCCGCACAGAAGTGGCCGAGGGCGACGACCACCCCGCCGGTCAAGGTGGCCATGTCGACGATCGCGGTCGGCTTGAGCGTGTCGCTGGCGTAGGCCAGGGCATCGGCGAGAACCAGTCGGCCTTCCGCATCGGTATTGGTCACCTCGACCGTGGTGCCGTCGTACATCGTGATGATGTCGTCCGGGCGGTACCCCTCGTCGGAGATCATGTTCTCCGCGGCGGGGAGCAGTGCGGTCACCTTCATGGGAACGCCCGCATCCGCGATGGCCTTCATGCCGCCAAGGACCGCGGCCCCGCCACACATGTCGTGCTTCATGCCTCGCATGCCGCCCGAAATCTTCAGGGAGTAGCCGCCGGTGTCGTAGGTGATGGTCTTGCCGACCAGCACCAGATGTTCCTTCCTGGCGGGAGCGGCGATTCGGCGAGGCTTCCATTCCAACTGGATCATGCAGGGAGGAATGTCACTGGCCTTGCCCACGTTGAGGAGGCCTCCCATTCCGAGTTCCGCCGCCTTCTTCGCATCGATCACCTTGCAGGTCAGGCCTTCGGTCTCCCGGGCGAGCTTTCTCGCCTGCTTGGCGATCCACGTCGGGTGGCAGACGTTGGGCGGGGTCTCGCCGACCATTCGGGCGAGGTTCACCGCATCGGCGAGCTGGAGCCCGTCGCTCAAGGCCGCGTGGACGGACTTGCGAGCCGCGGCGATTCGG
>CAJWFU010000120.1:0-6815 GCA_913031315.1 uncultured Phycisphaerae bacterium
GAACGGGGCGAAAATACCCGGGGTCAATCCCGAGATTTCCAAGGTCTTCGGTCTTTCAAATCATCGTCAGGATGATTCGTACTGAACCTGAGACCCAGCCCTAGGCGGATCAAGTCGTTCGACGAGAAGGGGGGCGGCGATCCCGGACGGAGAACGTTCGTCGGCCGTAAGGCCGGGTCATTCAACCTGTCCGGGGCGTCGCGGCGACCACCGCGAGTCGATCAGCGACGATCCGTCGCCTGTAAGAGGTGAACCCGGATGGGGTCTGCCTCTAGTAATCCTGGCCTCCCCGATTGGAGTCATTTCCAATCAAGGCGGTGCGAGTTCGCGTTTTCTCCGGGCATTGGCCCGGGGGACGGATGCCGCCGACGGCGGCAAGTTTCTTGAGATCCGGTCAGTCGGCGGTCCATCCGCCGGGCGAGCCAGGATCTATCTTTCTGAGCTCATCGCGAAGGTAGTTGAGTACCTGCCGCTCCGAATCGAACGTTCCGACCTTTCGGGCGATGCGTTCGCAATGTTGAATGGTGACCGTCCGGATAACCGTCTTGATGAGGGGGATCTGGGTAGGAACCAGTGAGAGTGTACGAAGCCCGAGACCCAGCAGCAACATGGTGTAGATCGGCTCGCCGGCGACCTCCCCGCAGAGGGACACGTCGACTTTCTTCCGGCGGGCGGCTCTGATCACGCTCTTGATCAACTGAATGACCGCCGGACTGGCCCCCGTGTACAGGTTGGCGACCCGTTCGTTACCACGATCAACGGCGAGGGTGTACTGGATGAGGTCGTTGGTTCCGATCGAGAAGAACTCGACTTCACTGGAAAATGCCCGGGCCATCAGTGCCGCGGAGGGGACCTCGACCATCATTCCGATTTCGACGTCGTCTCCGTGGGGGATCCCGTCTTCGACCAGTTCCTCGGCGACATCGGCAAGGAGCATCTTCGCCTGGCGGATTTCCATCACATTGGAAACCAGCGGGAACATGACCTTGACCGGTCCTTCGGCGGCAGCTCGAAGGATCGCCCGGAGCTGGGTCTTGAATCCAGCGAGATTCTGGAGTGAGTAGCGGATGGAGCGGCACCCGAGGAAGGGATTACGTTCCGGTTCCTCGGCTTGCTCCTGGGTGTACTTGTCCGCGCCGAGGTCCTGGGTTCGAATCACGAGGGTTCGCCCCTCAAGCAGTCGGACGGCGGTCAGATAGGCCTGGTAGTGGTCGTCTTCCGTCGGCTCGTGGCCACTGGTGAGATACAGGAACTCCGTCCGGTAGAGCCCGACGCCTTCGCCACCATTCTCCAGCACCGATGGAATTTCGTCGGGGAATTCGATGTTCCCGAGGAGTTTGATCGAAACCCCGTCGGTCGTCACCGCCTCCCCGACCGCCGTACGTCTGAGTTCAGCGCGATAGCTGGAAACCTGCGACTGGCGTTTCAGGTACTCCTCCACCAGCTCCTCGGACGGGTTCACGATCACCGTGCCTGCATCACCGTCGATGATGATCTGATCGCCGTTCTCGACCATCCGGCTGATCTGATGACAGCCGACCACGGCGGGAATGTCGACCGCTCTGGCCACGATCGAGACGTGGCTGGTTCTCCCCCCGATGTCCGTGGCGAAGCCGAGAACCTTGCTGCGATCCATACCGGCGGTCTGGCTCGGAGTCAGTTCGTGGGCGACGATCACGACCGGTTCGTTCAGGGTGGCGAGCCGGCTGGTGTTCTCGCCCATCAATTGGTCGAGTACCCGGCGATCCAGATCGATGATGTCGGAAGCCTTCTGAGCGAAAACCTCGCTGCCCATCGCCGAAAATCGATCTGCAACGCTCCTGAATTCATCTGCGACGGCCCACTCGGCAACCACCAGATCACGCTCGATCCGATCTCGAATCGGCTGCCTGAGCGAGGGGTCTCGGAGGAGTCCCACATGAAACTCGAAGATCTTGGCGGGTTCCTCGCCAAGTTCTTCGCGGGTCCGGTCTCGGAGAGTCTGGAGATCGGTGATCGCTGCTTCGAAGGCCAGGTCGACCCGCTTCAGTTCTTCCCCGGCACCATCGGATTCGATGTGGCGATGGGGGACTCGCTGTTCTGCGCGGCCGACACGAAACACGCGTCCGATGACGATGCCTGAGGAGACGGGAATGCCGGTGAGCTGTTCCATCGTGGGGGGGGCGTGGGGGCCGGTGGGAGAGGTATTCAGATCGGCGATGGCCGAGTCGAGTGGCTGGATTGCGGCGATGGTCGGATCAGATCTTCCAGAAGTCCGGAATCAGCCTCTCAGCCAACTTCCGAGTGCTCATGGTGGGCCTCCCGATCAGATCAAACCAGTAAGTCGTCCAATCGCAGGCAGCCAACCCAGACTAACAGAATCCGGGATCGCCTCGCGTGTTTCAGAGAATCCAAGCGACGGTCAAGGGGGCAAAAAAGCCCTTTTCGAGGCAAGGAAGGAGGTTTCGCATCGGCGGCCACGAAAACGGACGACGGGCCCCTTTGGAGGGCCCGCCGTCCGTTGTTGCTCGGTGAGCCAACAGTTCGGGCTCAGTCTTCCTTGACCTCGAATTCGGCGTCGATGACGTCGCTGGCGGCATCGTCGGGGGCGGTACTGGTCTGGGCCTTTCCATCGCCCTCTCCGTCCGGGGTCGGAGTCGCTTCGTAGACGGCCTTGCCCAGTTCGGTCGCAGCCTTCTCGAGGTTGGCCTGGGCCGCCTCGATGGCGGCCTTGTCTTCGCCCTTGAGCTTCTCCTCGAGATTGGCGATCGCGGATTCAATTTCCGACCGGGCTTCGGCAGACACCTTGTCGCCATGCTCTTCGAGGCTTTGGCGGATGGAGTAGACGAATTGTTCGGCCCGGTTTCGGACCTCGACCAGCTCTCGCTTGGCCTTGTCGTCCTCCGCATTGGCCTCCGCCTCGTGCTTCATCCGTTCGATCTCTTCTTCGGTGAGCCCGCTTGAACCATTGATCTCGATGTTCTGGCTCTTGCCGGTCGCCTTGTCGGTCGCCGAGACGCTCAGGATGCCGTTGGCATCGATCGAGAACTCGACTTCGATCTGGGGGGTTCCCCGAGGTGCTGGAGGAATTCCAGGAAGATCGAACTGCCCGAGAGTTCGGTTGTCCTTGGCGAATTCCCGCTCGCCCTGAAGGACGTGAATGGTCACCGAACCCTGATTGTCGCTGGCGGTCGAGAATGTCTCCTTCCGCGAGGTGGGGATCGTGGTGTTGCGCTCGATGAGCCTGGTCATCACGCCGCCGAGGGTTTCGACCCCGAGGGAGAGCGGCGTCACATCGAGCAACAGCACGTCCTTGACGTCACCTTGAAGCACGCCGCCTTGGATCGCCGCACCGACCGCCACGACTTCGTCGGGGTTGATCGAGCGATCGAGTTCGTCGGTCTCGAAGATCTGCTTGGCGATCTCCTGGACCCTTGGGATTCGAGTCGAACCGCCCACCATGACGATCTCAGCGATGTCCGAGGCCGCAATCTTGGCATCGGCCAGCGCCTGCTCGCAAGGCTTTCGAAGTCGATCGAAGAGATCCTTGCAGATCGACTCGAACGTGGCTCGGGTCACCGTGACCTGAAGGTGCTTTGGACCATTCTGGTCTGCAGTGATGAACGGGAGGTTCACCTGAGCCTCCATCTGCTGGGAGAGCTCGATCTTGGCCTTTTCCGCGGCTTCCTTCAGTCGCTGAAGAGCCATGGAATCACTTCGGATGTCGATGCCTTCGGCCTTTCGGAACTCGTCGGCCAGATGATCGATCAGGTGCTGGTCGAAGTCGTCGCCACCAAGGTGCCCGTCGCCATTGCTGGCAAGCACTTCGAAGACGCCATCGCCGACGTCCAGAATCGAGACATCAAACGTGCCACCACCGAGATCGAAGACCGCGATCCGAGCGTTCTTCTTCTTCTCGAGGCCGTAGGCCAGCGCGGCGGCCGTGGGTTCGTTGATGATCCGCTCGACCTTGAGACCGGCGATTTCGCCTGCATCCTTGGTCGCCTGTCGCTGGGCATCGTTGAAGTACGCCGGAACCGTGATGACCGCCCGATCGACGGTCTCGCCGAGATAGTCCTCGGCGGTCTTCTTGAGGTCGCGGAGAATCATCGCCGAGACTTCGGGCGGGCTGTAGTCCTTGTCCCGGACCTTGACGTTCACCAGATCATCACCGCCGCCGATGACTTCGTAGGGGACGAGCTTTTCTTCGTGTTCGACTTCGCTGTGTCGACGTCCCATGAACCGCTTGATCGAGAACACGGTGTTCTGGGGGTTGGTGACCTGCTGGTGCCGGGCGGGTTGCCCGACGAGGCGGTCGCCCTTTTCGGTGAATCCGACCACCGAGGGGGTGGTCCGATTACCGGTCGAATTGATGATGACGGTCGGTCGTTCGCCCTCCATGACGGCCACCACCGAGTTGGTGGTACCGAGGTCGATGCCGATGATCTTGCCGTTGCTATCTGCCATGTGTAGGTTGCCTTTCCGATCCCGGTTCGGTCACGATGCCGTGTCCCGGTGGTCGCTCGAACCTGGAATCTAGGTAGTCGGATCGTTCCGACATCTGAAGAATCGCAACCGGGATGCCAGAATGAGGGGCGGACGGGTGGACCCCCTGGGGGCCTCCAAGGCCTCTGTAAGCCCGATTTTCGCGAAAGGCCCTGCCGAATTGGCACCAGAGACCCTCGAGAACCGACGATCATGCCCTGCGATCAGCCTCAAGGCCCCGACCGGTCCTGCCGTTCTTCTGATTGTGACACTGGTGGCTCAGTGGATCATTTTCGGGATCTGGGCCCTGGCTCCGGCGGTTTCGGAATGGCACCGGTACGTCCAGCCCCTGGTGTGGATTCCAGATTGGACGTGGTTCGTTGGGCTGTCGCCAATAGCGGTGGTCGCGATCGTCCTTGGAATTCGATCGGGTCGAACTGGATGCCGACTCGGTTGGGTTGGGGTTCTCGCGGCCGTTCTTCCCCTTGCCGTGGTGGGAGCCGGGATTCACCAGCGTGAATGGAGACCGTGGGCGTCCGCGGATTCGGCCCCAGCAGGCCGGATTGTCTTTCTGAACGCCTGGGATCCCCCTCGTGAGAAGGTGGGGGCTCTCATCGATGAAATCGAGGCGCTGGATGCCGACCTGGTGGTGATCGTGAATCCGGGCTGGATAGCGCCGGTCTGGCGGGAGAGGGTTGCGTCCGGCCGCGCGAATCTCCGTGATCTCGCGACGACCTCCGCATCCCGAACCTGGAAGGTTCGCTGGATGACTCCGTTTCTCGTCGCATCACGCGGCGATTTCGTGACCTTGCGAACGGTCAGTCGGAAGGCTGGCATCAAGGCGGTGAGGGTCAGTCTTCCCGAGCAGCTCTCGGCGTCACTGGGCATGAATCAAGTGCTGGTCGTCGATCTGCCGTCCGACCTGCGTCGGTCTCGAACTGAAATGGTCGACGAAATTCGCCGGGCGGTTCAGTCCGACATGGATCGGCGGGGAGAGGGCGTGGATCTGGTCCTCGGGGATTTGAATCTGACCCCCCGGACGCCCGCCCTCGCTCGGCTTCTCCCTGGGATGCGTGATCTCTTCCTCGGCGGTGGGGTTGGATGGGGTGCGACGTGGCCTCGGGAGACCCCCGTGGTCCGGATCGACTTCGCCCTCGGTGCCGATACGTTCGGGCCGACAACGGTCCAAACCTTCGATCCGGGCACCGGTGGTCATCGGGGTCTGATTCTGGAAGTGAACCTCTCCGCAAAGGCCGAAACATCGCGGTGAAGCTGCGGACTGGTATCGACGCTATTTGACGGGATCAGTCGCTATCGACACCGAGGTCGAACCAGATCATCTGAATGCCGAGGTTGTCGCCGGTGAACAGTTCCGTGCCGGAATTGGCATCCGAAGGCAGGCTGCTGATGATCTTTGACCCCGTATCTGCCTGCCATTGGCTCGAGCCATCGGCGTAAAGCACGTTCAGGCCGGTTTCATGGTTGAAATCTTCACGGCTCCTCAGCCCGTCGGTGAGTAGGACCGAGCGGCCGGCACGGTGCATGGACCGAAGGGACTGACGGCCTTCGTGCACCAGTGGTTCAAGGCGAAGATGCCCGGTGTAGTGGTAATTCGCGTAAACCCTTTTTTCCACGTCCCCGGTGAGTGACTCTTCGTAGGTTTCTTCGTTGCACTCGTAGGTGTGGGTATGCCGGTGGGCGGGGCAGTGCAGGCAGCGGGGTGAATCGATGTACCGCCATTCCCAGAGTCGACCGAGACCGTCGAAGCTCTTGTCCATCTCTTCGGAACCACCACCGGTCGTGACCGCCATCATCTCGGCGAAATCGCCTTCGGTCTGCAGCAGGCTCTTTGGCAGCAGGCCGCCGCGGTCTTCACTCCAGAGCATGAAGCCGATACCGATCTGGCGTTGATTGGCGGAGCAAATCACGCTGTACGCCGTTCGTCGAGCGGAACGAATGCCTGGCATGAGCAATGCGGTGAGCACCGTGACCACCGAAAGTACGACGATGAGTTCGACCATGCTGAACCCATGCCGGGTCTTGCCGTGCCAACCTTCTGAAGAGTCTCCGTTACCCCGTCTTGGGGTTTGAGACAGCCTTCGGAATGGGCCGGGCATCAGCTTCATGTCGTCTCCGGAACCTCATCGGAACAATCTGGACCAAGTGAATGCTAACCCGATTTTAGCCGGTCTTCTAGGTTTTTTTGGCGAACTCAGGGAACCGGTGCCGAATCCCGGGTCGAATAGGAATGGTTGAGGTCATTCGTCGAATCTTTCCGGGGTTCTCGTAAGGAATGGCATGACCGGGCGTATCAGAGGGGATTCCCCCCGCTTGCGGCTCGGAGATCAGGG
>CAJWFU010000121.1:0-6693 GCA_913031315.1 uncultured Phycisphaerae bacterium
GATCGACCGGATCGAGGAGATTCTCGAACTCCCGGTGGAGGTCGAGGAGGAGACGGAAATCTCGGACCGTCCGCCCACCGATGGTGCCATCCGCTTCCAGTCGGTCGGATTCGCCTTCAGTCCGGACGCCCCGGTGCTCGAGAACGTGGACTTCGAGATCGCCGACGGCGAAACGATCGCGATCGTCGGTCCCTCCGGATGCGGGAAGTCCACGCTCGTCCAGCTGCTTCTGCGGTTCTACGACCCGGATGCCGGTTCGATCACCCTTGGCGGCGTCGACCTTCGTCGGCTGCCCCGCCGGGAACTCCGGACCCGGATCGCCACCGTGCTGCAGCAACCCTTCCTGTTCAGTCGGTCGATTCGGGAGAACGTCGTGCTCGCGGACCCCACCGCGGATGCGACACGAGTCGAAGCCGCCACCGGTGAAGCCTGCATCCACGACTCGATTCTGCGTTTCGAAAGCGGCTACGACACCCCCGTCGGGGAGCGAGGCGTCACGCTTTCAGGTGGACAGCGACAACGAATCGCCATCGCTCAGGCACTTCTCCAGAATCCCGACGTGCTGGTCCTCGACGACGCGCTTTCCGCGGTCGACACGGGTACCGAACGAACGATCCTCGACGCCATCCGATCGCGCCGCGGTGATCACACCACGATCATCATCGCCCACCGACTGTCGACCCTGCGGGAAGCCGATCGAATCGTGGTCATGGGCGGGAGCGGCATCGAAGCGATCGGCACTCACGCGGAGCTTCGTTCGCAGTCGGGACTCTACCGACGACTCTGGGAGATCCAGAGCCGGCTGGAGGCCGCCTCATGAGCCCGTTGCTGGAAGACGAAGAAGACTTCGGACCACGACGCGTGGACTGGCGACTCTGGCGTCGAATCCTCGGTCATCTGAAGGCCTACCCTCGAGCGGTCGGAATCATGATCGGAGGAGGTTCGATCCTCGCCGGGGTCGAGGTCATGCTTCCGCTGGTGACCGCCCAGATCATCGACGGCGCCACCGGAGCGAACGGCGGGCCGCGGGGCGAGGGCGTGCTCGGCTGGGGAATGCTCTACGGCGGCCTCCTCGTGGTCTTCGCGCTCCTCGTCCGGATGTTCATCGCCGCCGCGGGCACCCTCGCGACCGGAGTGGCCTTCGATCTCAGGAACGGGTGCTTCAAGCGGCTTCAAGCCCTGCCGTTCTCGTTCTTCGATGTCCGCTCGACCGGCTGGCTGGTTTCACGCGTCACCAGTGACGTCACCAAGGTCACCGGACTGCTCCCCTGGTTTCTGCTCGACCTGTTCTGGGGAAGCGGGATGCTGATCGGCATCATCGCGACGATGTTCACGGTGGACGCCGGCCTCGGATTCGCGGTTTCGGCGATCGTCCCTCCCCTGGCGATCTCCACCTGGTGGTTCAAGCGAAGAATGCTGGCCTCCAGTCGCCGGATCCGTCGAGCCAATTCGAAGATCACCGCCACCTACAGCGAATCGATCGCCGGAGTCCGCACCAACCGCATGCTGGCCCGGGAGTCGGCGGCAAGCACCGAATTCGGTGAATTGAGCGACGAAATGCGACGCTGGTCGGTGCGTAATGCGCTCCAATCCGCGGTCTACCTTCCGATCGTGATGAGCCTCGGATCGATCGGAGTCGGCCTCGCTCTCTGGGCCGGTGGCATTCGGGTGCAGGAGTCGACCGGACTGACCCTCGGCACGCTGATCGCATTCATGCAGTACGCCGTGCTGTTCAGCCAACCGATTCAGGAACTCGCCCAGCGATTCGTCGATCTCCAGAGCGCCCAGGCGGCCGCGGAACGCGTGCAAGAACTTCTGGATCAGACTCCGGCGATCCGCGACTCCCCTGACGTTCGAGATCGAATCGCGGCGCAGACCACCAATCCCAGACCGGAACTGGCGGCCGATGGCGGCCTTCCCGAGATCGAGCGAGTGACCTTCGAGAACGTGGGCCACTGGTACGTCGAAGGCGAACGGGTTCTCGACGACGTCTGCTTCGAACTTCGCCCGGGGACCACTCTTGCCCTGGTCGGTCACACCGGCAGCGGAAAGACCACCATCGCCGGCCTGCTCGCTCGCTGGTACGAGCCTGCCGAGGGTCGAATCCTCGTGAACGGGGTCGAATACCGCGAACGCGGCCTCGACTGGTGGCAATCCCGCTTCGGCGTGGTGCAGCAGGTCCCTCACCTGTTCACCGGCACGATCCGGGACAACGTCAGGTATGGACGACTGGATGCGTCCGACGATGAGATTCGGTCGGTGCTGAAACGGGTCCACGCCATCGATTTCGTCGAATCCCTCGAGGGTGAAGACGGTCGGGGTCTTGATTTCCAGGTGGGTGACGGGGGCGAACGCCTGTCCATCGGGCAACGGCAGCTCGTATCGCTGGCCCGGGCTTTTCTCGCCGACCCTCCCATCTTCATCATGGATGAAGCGACGAGTTCCGTCGATGCCGAAACCGAAGTCGCCATTCAGGATGCGGTCGAAAGCATCCTGACCGATCGAATCGCGGTGGTCGTGGCTCATCGACTCTCGACCATCCGGCGGGCCGACCTCATTCTCCTCCTGGAGAACGGACGAATCGTGGAACAAGGATCGCATGAGGAACTGATGGCACTCGGTGGCCGGTACCGGAAGCTCTACCTCGATCAATTCGTGGACGAGGAGGAGCGACGGGTCCTGGGGTGATGATCATCGCTCCTGCGTCGCCTTGAAGAATTCCATCGAAGGAATCTTCCGGTCACCGCGATTCCTCGCTCGCCTCATCCCTGAACCCGCGAATCGATGGACGGCGTTCAGTGATCGTCGTCGGTCGCGGACGCTTCCGCAGACTCTCCGTGCACCCGTTCCAGAAGATCGAGGATCGGAGCCATCGATTCTTCATCGAGTGCGTCCAGCCGCACGCCGCTCTGTTCCATCTCCATCTCGATCCAGGCCTCCAGTTCCAGGCCCCAGAGACCACGCATCCGCGCGTCCTCTCGGCACCCCTCGATCCTCTCCGCGACATCCTGCAGTTCGAGTCGAGCATCTCGCCCGGATACGGTTCCACTGCGACGGATGGCCACGACCAGCTGGTCGATCGCGTCCTTCATGCCCGAATGCTCCGCCGCGAACGCAAGTCGCAGCGAGGAGCCTTGCCGGGACGAGTTGAACCGAATGGCCACGGTCACCCACGCGGCACCGACCATGGCCACGCCGGCGACCAACAGCATGTCCGGAAGACGGACCGCCAGAAGTCCGACGGACCAGGCAACCACCACACCGCTGCCCGCCAGGCTCCCGGAGATCAGACCGGCTCGCGCGATGTCTTTCCACGCCGCGCCGATTCGTTCGACCCTGCCGCGGGGAGACGCTCGATCTTTCATGACACCACTCCACACGCGGGGTTGAGAGTCCGTTCGCCACCCAGTGTAAACCGTGGTGCACCCCCGGAATCGAAGCGAAACGCCCGCCTGATCGCGCACGAAAATCCCGCCGGAGTCGACCCTGCAGGGGTCGACTCCGACGGGTTGCCATATCCCGGAAGGGCTTTCACTACACCGTGAGACCGAACGCCGCGAGGACCAGGCCGAGGTCGGAGGCTCCAACCACCCCGTCACCGTCCACATCACCGAGTCCGGAACCGCCCCAGTTGGCGAGCACCAGCCCGAGATCCGCGGCCCCCACCACGCCGTCACCGTCGAGGTCGGCGGGATGACCACTGGAACCATCGCCACAGTTGGGCAGGACGAACTCCAGCGGCTGATCGCAGCACTGCGAGAGATTGGCGACGTGGAGCGTCGCGATGAACTCGATGGTGTCTCCGGCTCCCAACGAGGTGGTGACCTCGATCGGCCCGATGGTGGTCGAGCTGAAAGGCGGCGTGGCAGGCACGTCGATGTGATCCTGGTCGAAGGAGAACGGTGCACTGGGATCGGGGATCAGGAACACATGCTCCACCACATCCGAAGTGAGATTCACGAGATTGAACGTGAACTCGTAGATTCCGGCGGCCTCATCGATGCAGACGATCTCCCAGCCCTGATCGATCGCACAGTCACATTCCGGCACCACGAGGCAGAGTTCGGCGTCCTCGATCCCGCAGCAATCACCGAAATCGGAGTCATAAAGGGTCAGGTTCAGACAGACGGTCTCGGTGGCGATCGGTCCGTTCACGGTCAGATCGATCACCCGGGTCTCGCCCGGGGCGAGTTCGGGAATCAGGTTGACCACACCGGGAGACACCGGCCCGGCGATCAGGAGGTAATGCGCGGGGTTGTCGGAGTTGTTGGTGATCTCCAGCTCGAGAGCGTAGTCCGACAGGATGCCGGCATCGTCGTAGAGGCAATCGAGTTCACCGGTCACGTCGAGACAGGGACCGGTGGAATCCCGGTAACAGGTGAGTTCGAGCGAGCCCATCTGGAACTTCTCTCCGAAACTCACGTTGACGTCCACGTCGATCAGCACGCTCTGCGAAGGGGCGTCACCCGCGACCGGGATCCCGGTGGCACCGTAGATGTAGGGGCTCGGGAAACTGAGTGCGTCGGCACTGATCCAGGCTCGTTCCTCGGGGCCGCCGTCATAGTCCACACCACCCGCGGCGTTGTTACCCACCGAGTAGTAGCCCACGACGTACTGGGTGCCGATGGCCCAGGCGTTTCCGTCGAAGCAATATCGAAAAGCACGGGAACCATGGGCACCGGAGATACTGGCACTGTTCATGGTTCGCTCGGAGATCAGCATGCAGCATTCACCGTCGAAGGCGATGTCCGAGATGGGGTTGCTGACCTCGCCCTGCAGGGGCGTGGTCGCGAATTCGAGCTGTCGGGTTCCGGTCACGATGGCACCGGCCGCATCGAGTCGGACGGACCAGACTTCGTTGGCGGTGCCGACGCCGGTCTCGCCCCAGTTCTCACCCCAGACCGAGTAGTAGAGCCGGTCGAAGGTCGGGCAGACCGCCCAGAGACGTTCACCGAGCGGGGCGAAGCCGTCGGCGTCTCCAACCTCGGGAGCACCACCGAGGGACAGCGCGTCGGTCGCATGGTCCCAGGCATCGATGATGTTGCCGGCCCCGTCCATCCGATAGATCCGGCCGTCATCGTGGTTGGTCGCGAAGAGCGTTCCACGATCGAAGTCCCAGGCGATGTTGCCGATGCCCGGCCACGCCTCGCTTGCGGGCATGATCGAAGGATCGAGCGTCTGAGGCAGCGTGGCGAACAGACTCGGAGCTCCGGTCGCGGAATCGATCTGATAGATCGCACCGGGACCACCGAGCGCCCCCACGGTGTCCCGCGGCATGCCCGCGTTGTAGACCGAAGAGTGGGCGACGAAGGATCGACCGGTGTCATCGATCGCGACCCCGAAGATCGTCCCGAGATTGACGCGGGTCCAGTCCGGATGGGTCCAGGTCGGTGCCGCCCAGTTGGCGCCCAGCGGCGCGGCCGCTTCGTCCGTCAGGTCGAATGCGAGAATCGGTGATTCCTGATCGGTGACCGCATCCCGGGTGAAGAGCAGAATCTGGCCTCCGGCAAAGCCGGCCTCGTCGGTCCAACCGGGGTCACCCTCTCCGCATTCATCGCAGGGGCCGGCCGGGGGCGTGCCACCACCACCCGGTCCGTCACAATCATCACCCTGGAACTCGATGGTGAAATCACCGGGGCCGATCTCACCCTCGCTCGCAGAACCGATCTGGAGCATGTATCGCTGACCACAGACCACGTCGCAGACGATTTCCGCCTGCTTTCCGCAGGCGTTGTCGTTGCAACAGAGCGGAGAGGCCTGATCAGGATCGGGGCATTCGCACCCTGCCCACAACTGCATGCGGGTGTCGACCTGCGTCAAGCCGCAAGTCGAGATCTTGACGACCCCGTCCACCGTGGCTTCGAAGCAGTGCCACGAGTCATGGTGAATGACCTGCCCTTTGAGGCAGAGACTGCCAACCCAGCTCGTCGTGGCTTGATCGAGATTCAGGGGGTGGATGCCGGCGCTGATGGAAGCAGGAAAACTGCAATCATCCTGGGCGGCGGCGGTTCCAGCGAAGGCGAGCATTCCGGAAGCCGCAATGGCTATTCTGGAAACGAAACGGCCCCGAACGGGGCCTCGGTGACTGATCTTGCGAGACATGGCTGACTCCTCTTGAAGGGGGTTTGCAGGACCGGTCCGGGTGGTCCTGACACATCCCCTTCCGGGAGGCCATCATCGATCTCACAGGATTTCGTGAAAAACATCCGTCTTTAGCCGGAGGAATCCGACTCGACGTCAGCCTTCCTGGCCGAGCACCCCGGCCAGAAGAACCTCGGACTCGCCGAAGACCCGACCGATGCCCACCAGTTCGTTGAAGTCCTCGCTGCCGAGGTAACAGGCCATGGAGCGGAGAACCATCTGGGCGAACCCCTCTCCCAAGGCCATCCGGTCCTGTTCGATCCAGTTCTGACGGAGCCGGGGCAGGCCAGCGAACGCGAAGACGAACGGGCCTCTCAACCCGGTCGGAAGCTTCTTGATTCGCTCCTTGACCTCGTTCTCGTCGATCGGCCCGAGGAGTTCCAGATCCCGTGCCACCTGCGCGAGAACCCGCTTCTCCATGCGATCGAGAATGTCGGAAACGTTCACCGTGGTTTGATTTTGATCGCTCATGCGTACGAGTGCAGTCCCGAAATCACGAAGTTGATCACGATCCAGTTGAAGAGCATGACCCCGCAGCCGATGACCGCCAGG
>CAJWFU010000122.1:0-6687 GCA_913031315.1 uncultured Phycisphaerae bacterium
CCCTCCCCCGGCTTTGAATCAGAATCCGTAGGCGAAGCCCAGGGTGACCCAGATCTGGTTGTAGTTGTCTCCGGCGCCGGGACGATTGTTGTATTCGTCACGAAGCGTGAAGTACATCGACAGGTTGTCCATCATCGCGAGTGCCACGTTGACTTTCAGCTCGATGACCGCGAGGTAGTTCTGAACGTCATCGAACGCCGGTTCGAACGATGCCGTGCCATCGAGTTTGATCCCGGTGGCGATGTTCCAGCTGGCGACGGTGCTGAGGAGGGCTCGGGGTGTCCAACCGCTCTTGGAACCTCGCTCGTCCCAGCTTGAACCGGCACCACCCCGAACGTTCCAACGAAGGTCGTCGGTCTGGGACAGGAAGTAACCGGCACCACCGAATCCCTTGACTCGCTGGCGATACGACTCGGTCTGATTGAACTGATAACTCCCGTTGAGGAACCAGTTCCAGCTGGACTTGGGAGCCCAGAGTTGGTCGTAGTCGGTCTGGGCGACCAGGAAATTGTCCTGCACCTCGGAGTCGTCCGAGTTGTAGACGTACTTGATCGACGAGGTCCAGTTGGACAGGTCGTCCTGGCGAACCAGGGACCCGTTCATATTGAGGCCGAGCGTGTTGGTCGAGGTCTTGCTCGCGGTGAATCCGAGCCCGACCGTGCCTGTCCAGGGGCTCTTCTCCTCGGCCGGATCATTTCCGACGAGATCCGGGGTGTCTTCCTCCACCGGCGCCACGCCAAGTACCAATTCAACCGGAGTTGGAAGGGTGGTGGCGAATACGGGCGTTGCAAAGAGCAGGGCTGCGGTGTTCAACAGGAAACGATTCATGAGGTTGCTCCGTAGGGGTGGATCGGGGAACCTACCTGCTGCGGATGACCTGTCGGTGTGGGGCAGTCTTTCTCAAAGAGATATCCACATGGCGAAACGCCGATAATGAATTCTCCATTGATGGAGAAGAGGTCGGATTTCGGGCGATGATCAAATTCTGTCGATGGAGGCCTCGGTGACCGAATCCAACCCAGAAGAGAGCTCCGCAGGTCTCCCGAACGAGTCGGAGCAGAGTTACGAGCTCGAACCCGCCCCGGATTCGAGCTCGGAACGCGAGGCCATCGAGGGCGGCAGCGATCGGCGTTGCCAACGGTGTGGGGCCCCGATGCCCGAAGACGAATCGATCATGGTCTGTCCGTCGTGTGGCTACGACATCGTGACCAACCAGATCATCGATCCCATCAGTTCGGATCCGGCCGAGCCGCCTTCGGAACCTGATCCGTCGGTCGATGAAGATCAGGAATCCGAGCCGCTCTCGACCCCTGGAAGCACCACTCCGTGGCTGATCGCGGCGGGATTGCTTGCCGGCGTGGTCGTCATGGCGATGCTTGCCGGTTGGTCATCATTCTTCCCCCGGATTGATGGGCGTTTTCTCGACGGCGAGGGCAAGCCCGTGCTTGACGCACCACGGATCGGTATTCGATTCGCGGCCATCTTTCGATACCTGGTGGGTTCGGGTGTTCTGGTCGGAGCTTCGGCGATCGCGTTCTGGATCACCAGCCGCATCGAGGGGCTGAAAATGGGCGATCTCGGACTCTGGGCGGCTCGTGGTGCCACCATCATCGCCGCAGCCTCCCTGGCTCGGATGATTTCAATCGATGTCCAGTGGCTGCAGACCATGACTCACCTGTTGGTGGGCGGTCTGGTGGTGGTGATCGGCTCGATGCTGGTTCTACGAAGACGAGATCGGGTGATCGGGGTTCTCTTGTCCACCTGGGTGCTGGTGATCCTGCTGGTGGTCCCGGTCGCTCGCCTGATCTCCTGGGCCATTCCCGTGTGAACAGACCCGTTCGGTGGCGGGTGAAGAAATTGCTCAGCGTGATGCTCGAGCCGGCGTTCCCCAGACGGTGTCTCCGGCCGAGACGGGCCGAGTGACCGTACTTCCGGCCCCGACCGTCGATCCGGCCCCGATTTCGATCCCCGGGAGGACGACGGAACCACCTCCCAGCAGGGCGGCTTCGCCCAGCCGTGCGGCTCCAAGAAGCACGGATGCGGGGGCGGCATGGCCAAACGCGCCGACCCAGGCGTCGTGTTCGATGATCGCCCCGGTGTTCACGATCGCCCCGGTCTCCAGCAGGGCTCTGGCATTCACCACCGCCCGGGGCCCGACGAAGACTCCGGGTCCGATGGTCGCCGAGGGTGAGACGATCGCGCTGGGATGGATGATGGTGGCGGCGGCATCGAGCCGGGATTCGAGCCATCGACGACGAGCCGCCGCATCGCCCACGGCCGCATGAATCCTGGCGCCTCGGGAGATCAGGTCGGTGAGTGATTCCGCCGGATCATCGGGGTCACCCAGCCATGGCACCCCACCGAAGGGGGGGGCTCCCTCGGAGGTGGATCTGGGGCTTTCGAGGACCCCGGACACCACGAATCCGGCCGCCACTGCCGCATCGGCGACGACGGCGGCGTGTCCACCGGCGCCGAAGATGACGAGTTCGCCGTGGTCGTTCATGTCGCGGTCTCCTCGTTTTCGGTGGATTTCAGCTCTTCGGTCTGCCGTTCCGCGACCGTCGATTCCCATCTCTGGTGGTATCGGGCGATCGGGAGCCGGTCGTACACGGTTCCGCACCGGTAGCAGACCAGAAGAGGGCGGGCGAGCAGCAGAACACCCACATCCAGCACCAGAAGAATGGCCAGAAGGCCTACCACGAGGGGGTTGGTACTGGCCCCGAGAATGCCGATCGTGGCTCCGGCGAAGGCGAACATCACGACGAAAGGTGTCAGCTGAGGGAGGGTTCTGGAGCGATAGAGCCGGTCATGACCACATGCCACGCAACTTCGGAGGTGTCCTGCATCGTCGAGGGCACCCTCCCAATCCAGATAGAGATCCCGTTCCGCCAAGGGGGGGCGGACCCGAACCGGCCTTGCAGCCTCGTCGATTTCGACCCGGCCGAGTCGTTCCCCGGGAATGCTTCTCACGTCGGCGCGCATGCCCGATGGTACGGGAGGAGGGCCCCGACTTGCCGAGGCTGGCCGATCCGGTCATAGTTCGGCCGATGATCGACTGGCCCAACATCCTCTCCGGCCGCTTCGTGGTCTTCGATGGCCCCGACGGATCCGGGAAATCGACCCAGTTACGCCGCTTTGCGGAATTGGTGACCACTGCGGGCATGCCGCCGGTGGATGTCCGCGAACCGGGAGGCACGCCGATTGGAGAGGCGATTCGAGAGGTCCTGTTGGATCCTCGATACGAAGAAATGGAACTTCGCTGCGAGATGCTGCTCTACATGGCCAGCCGTTCCCAGTTGATGAAGGAACGGATCCGTCCGGCTCTGAATCAGGGACGGTTCGTGCTGGCAGATCGATTCATCTCCTCGACCCTGGCGTATCAGGGCACTGCTGGAGGGCTCGATCCCGAGGAGATCCTCGCCGTCGGTCGGGTGGCGACCCGTGGTTGTCAGCCGGATCTGGTGGTGATTCTGGACGTTGATGAAGTCACCGCGGCCAGTCGACTCTCATCCGATCTCGATCGGATGGAGATGAAGGGTGAAGCCTTCCACCGTCGGGTTCGTCAGGGTTATCTCGCTCAGGCCGAGCGTGATCCGGCGGGTCATCTGGTGATCGATGGTTCCCAGACCGAAGACGAGGTCTTCCAGTCCCTGGTCGAGGGAATCTCCCGGCGGCTCGAGGGTCTGGAACGTCCGGTCGTCGCCTGAGCCGACGGGGTTCAGCTCATCGCCATCCGGCGTTCGAGAATCTCGGTCATCTCCGTGAGGGCCCGTTCCAACTCGTCGTTCACCACGAAGGCGTCGTACGCGCCGCAGTTCTGCGCGGTTCGAATCTCACTCCGGGCTTCGGCGAAGCGTCGCTCGATGGTCGCTTCGTCCTCCCGCGCTCGGGACCGCAGTCGGGCCAGCAGCGTCTCTTCGCTCGGGGGAAGGACGAAGATCCCGAAGCTGGAAGCCATCGACTCACGGACTTGAATCGCTCCCTGAACGTCGATGTCCAGAATGACGAGCCTTCCTCGTTCCAATTCCGGCTCCACCGACTCTCGAGGCGTTCCGTACCAGGACCGCCCGAAGACCTGGGCATGCTCGAGGAACCGACCGTCATTGACCCAGGCCTGAAAGGTCGATTCATCGATGAAGTGGTAGTCGTCTCCGTCGATTTCCTTCCTGGTCCGAGGCCGGGTGGTGGCGGACACACTGAACGTCCCGTCGAAGCGGTCGAGCAGACGGTGGACGAGGGTGGTCTTGCCGACTCCGGAAGGGCCCGAGACCACGAGGAGCAGGCCTCGGTGCGGTCGGGCTTCGGGGTGGTTCGGCGGCGGGTGCTGATCGGTCATCGGGAGAATCGTATTCGGGGTCGGGCCAGGTCGCGATCCCCGTGGTCACTGTGGAAGATCCGTCGAGTGAATCCGGTGGTCCGGGTAGGATGCCCATTCCATGAGCAACAAGGGAACCGAAACCGACATTCCCGAAACCTTCCAGTCCTTGCTGGTCGCCTTTTCACTCGCCCTCGCCTTCCGGGGGTTCGTCGTGGAAGGTTTCGTGATTCCGACCGGGTCCATGGCTCCGACCCTCCTGGGCGAACATGTGCGTTTTCAGACGCCGGACACCGGTTACGAGTACGCACTCGACCCTTCGCCGGTCCGTCGATCGGCAAAGAGCCCTTCGGATGCCGTCGCGTTCATCGATCCCATGATCTCTCAGGATCGGTCCGTGGGCATCAGGACGGCTCAATCGATCTTCGACCAGCGACTGGCCGGAGACCGGGTGCTGGTGCTGAAATATCTCTACGAGTTCTTCGAACCCGACCGCTGGGACGTGGTGGTCTTCAAGAGTCCGACCGATCCGATCGGCCCGAGTCAGAACTACATCAAACGGATGGTGGGCCTTCCCAACGAGCAACTGCTGGTGGTGGATGGAGACGTCTTCACGGCCGCGCCCGGGGCGGAGCTTTCGGAGTTCCGAATCACTCGGCGACCGGAATACATCCAGGAGTCGGTCTGGCAGCCGGTCTATGACAGCGACTACGTGCCCGAAGATCCCAAGGAACTGCAGGCACGACTCGGTCGACCATTT
Organism: uncultured Phycisphaerae bacterium; assembly: GCA_913031315.1. GTDB lineage: Bacteria > Planctomycetota > Phycisphaerae > Phycisphaerales > SM1A02. Next base: position 5,076 of record CAJWFU010000122.1, read on the forward strand.
GAAGGTCCTCCGTTCAAGACCACGGGCACGGTCTGGTCACTCGATGACACTCGCACCTGGCGATGTGAAACCGACGCGAAGACCCGGCTCGATTGGGCGGATGACGAGCTCCCGATCGATGACTTCAACGCCTACAACGCCTGGCGTTATCCCCAGAAGATCAGTGGGACCCGTCAGTCACCCCGCGGCCGACTGGTGCTGCGTGATGTGGATGCGGTCTCCGACCTTCGACTTTCGGCCGCGATCGATCCGGATGTGATCGACGACTTCGGCACCACCCTCGAACTTTCGTTGCGGGGACATCGATTCCGCATGAAGCTCGCCTCGACCACCGTCTCGATCGAGATGCTGGACGGGGAGGGAGAACGCGTGGGCTTCGCAGAGGGGACGTCGAGCCCCGGTCCGGGAGGCTTGCTGGATGTGGTGTTCACCCACGTCGATCAGTCGCTCATGATCTCGGTCGGCGGCAAGGAAGCGGTCCGACTGGACTACGAGTGGAGCCCCATGGAGCGGCTCGAAGCGACCTACATCGATTTCGACCTGAAGGCCTACCGTCGCGACCCCGGGTCTCTTCGCGTACGAGCGCCTCGAATCTCCTGGAATTTCGAAGGCTCGCCCTTCACGTTGCGCAACGTCCGGTTGGAACGTGATCTCCACTACAAGACCGGGATCCTCGACCGCGGTCAGCAGGTGGCGGCGAACGGGCCCTTCATCGAGGGCATGCTCCATTCGACCGATCCACTCAAGCCCTCCCAGCTCGGTCCCGATCAGTTCCTGATGTTCGGTGACAACTCCGGCGCCAGTCGTGATTGTCGTTACTGGGGTCGCCCGCACCCGATCTCGATCGACGTGACCGGCGACGACACTCCGTTCGTCGTCCATCGCGATCTGCTGGTCGGAAAGGCCTGGTGTGTCTACTTTCCGGCCCCGAACCGGATTGCCGATCAGGGCCCGGCCATCGTGCCGGACCTTGGGCGATTCCGCTTCATTCGCTGATCGCGGTTCTCCGCGAGACCACGAAAAACCGCCTCGATTCGGATGACCTCGCTGGTCGTCCGTACTGTCTTCTCGACCTTGCTCCGGTGTTCTTCGCGAACGGAACGAACATCGCATTCAAGGGCGAGGTTTTTCCTGGGGGCCATCGAGGGCGTGATGATGAAGAAGCCACGGAAGATGAGTCGAGGGATGATGCTGGTTGCCGCGGGTCTGGGATTGACGGCGCTCGGGGGATGTCGGATCGATTGCGACGAGCGCTACTGCGATTTCGTCCGGGCCGGCGCCGCCGGGATCTTCGCCTGGGAATACGACTGTTGCCTTGACCCTGACAGTGATGCCTGCATCGATCGGGCGATGCGATACCAACGGCTGGCGTTCAACGCGCCGTTGATGCGGATGGCCTGTGAGAATCGCAACTGGGATCGAATCGGAGAGCTCTGGGATGAGGTGAAGGCGGTGATACCCGCCATGCCGTTGAGGGTGATTCTCCGTGACTTCTGCGGATTCGACGTGCTGATGGGGGAGAACGTGGCGACGCCGTGGGAGATGAACGACTCGGTCGTGCTCGACATCGGCTTGCGACCGATTTCCGGGAACCCGGCACTCCACCCCGCCC
>CAJWFU010000123.1:0-6673 GCA_913031315.1 uncultured Phycisphaerae bacterium
AGTGACATCTTCTCCCGCCCCTGGCCGTTAGACCGTCATGCGATGACCATCGCGGCCGGCCAGAAGAACCTCGGCGCCGCGGGATGTTCCGTGGTGGTGGCCCGACGCGACTTTCTCGCCGAGGGTTCGAAGCGGCTCGGACCGATCCTTCGATTCGAGGATCACGAGAAGGCCCACTCGATCCTGAACACGCCGCCGACCTTCGCGGTCCGGGTCATCGGCCTGATGGCGGCCTGGACCGAAGCCCAGGGTGGCCCCGCGGTGATGGCCGAACGGAACGCAGAGAAGTCGGGACTGGTCTGGGACGCCGTCGATTCCAGCGGAGGCTTCTATCACAGCCGGGCCGAGCGTCGCTGCCGCAGTCACCTCAACGTCACCTTCCAGACCGACTCCCCGGACCTGGACGCACGCTTTCTGGAAGAGGCGGCCGGACACGGCATGGTGAACCTCAAGGGTCTGGTCGGGGGCATGCGGGCGTCGATGTACAACGCCTTCCCCCGCCGCGGAGCCGAGGTGCTGGTCGACTTCATGAACGACTTCGCCGCCCGGAACGGCTAGTGGAGTCCGATTCACGGATTCAATCGTGTTCGGGAACGATCCGCTCGTCCTCGTCGCCTTCGCCGGTCTTGACCGGGGTCGACGTCGTGACGGCCGCCGCCTGGGCCTGGGTCATCACGATTCTGAAACCGACATGACTCGCCGCGGAGTCCGGCGTGGTCGCCATGCGGGCGCTCGGCCGGTAGCTCGAGCAGTAACTGGGATGACACAGGAAGGATCCCCCGCGCTGCGAGCGACTCGAAGGAGGATTCGGGTTTCGAGGATCGGCCGCCAGCGACGGTCCGGTCGGATTCGTCACCACCGCGCCTTCCGGCAGCGATCGGACTCGCCGTTCATACTCGTCGGGTCGGTAGAGGTCGGAGCACCATTCCCAGACATTGCCGGCCATGTCGAAGAGCCCGTATCCGTTGGGTGGATAGGTTCCCACCGGCGCAGTCCGAGCATGTCCGTCCGTGACGTCGTTTCGATCAGGGAAACGCCCGTTCCAGGTGTTGGCCCGGGTTGGATCGATCTGCTCATCCCCCCAGACGAAAGGCTTCCCGTTGACGCCGCCGCGAGCCGCGAACTCCCACTCCGCCTCGGTCGGCAATTGCCCGCCCTTCCAGTCGCAGTAGGCAACGGCGTCCTCCCAGGCGACCTGTACCACGGGATGGTCAAGGCGGGTTTGAATCGATGAATCCGGCCCCTCGGGATGCTTCCAGTCCGCACCCGTCGTCCAGGTCCACCACTGCGAGAAATCGTCGATCGACACCGGCCGATCGGGTGGCGTGAAGACCAAAGATCCGGGCTGCAACAGTTGCTCGGCCGGCTTCGGCGTGCCGGGCGGAACCTGCTGCTTCAGTTCTTCCCAATCGACCGCCCGCTCCGCGACCGTTCGATATCCCGTGGCGTCGACGAATCGCTGGTAGTCCGCATTGGTCACTTCTCGCGTGCCGACGAAAAAGCCATCCACTCGGACCACGTGCGAGGGGAATTCATCGGACCTTGCCTCTGGTCCGACCCCACCCATGGTGAACGCCCCCCCAGGAATCCAGGTCATGCCTTTCGGAGTGCCCACCGACGGCGGCTCGGCCGCCGCCATGGCGAGCGGGTTCAAGACGACGAGCAACACCAGAAGCCGTCGCCCGGCGAGCGAGCCGGTTCGCGGCCGAGGGGAGAACGAGCATCTGGATCCTCGCCTGCCGAACATGTGATCCATCCAGGAGTCGGTTGCCATGCGGTCTCAAGCTCCGTCCCAGCCCCATCCCAGCCCCATTCCAGCCCCATCCGAATCTCAGCCCAGTCATCCGAGTCTCAGGCGGAATGGCGGCCACGAAACCTCAGCGGGTCAGCCGTTCCCAGACCATGGGCGAGGGAAGCGAGGATGCGGAATCATCGTCGAGGTCGGACGAAAGACCGGTGGTGTAGGTGAGATCCATCCGATCACCGTCAACCGTGAGCCAGGAGACCGGCAGTGCCTCCTGGATGGACGAACCATCGACCGGCGGATCATCCATCGTCCATTCGACGCGGAACGAGGAACGACCATCCCGGGTCACGACGGAGGGGGAGCCGCTCAACGTGGTGCCATCGGCGCCGATCCAACGACTGCTCAATTCAGCCGTGGCGGGATCCATCCAGATGACTTCCGAAAAGAGGAAACCGCCCCCCTCTCCGGCTTCCAAGCCGGTCACAGAGAGAGAATCACCACCTCGACCTCGCCGAACGATGAGTCGGCTGCCATCGGAAATGAATTCCGAGCCCCCACTCCGCAGCGTCCATTCACCGAGCAGTTCGGTCGCAAGCGGCATGGCATCGTCGAAGCGATTCACCCGCTTCCAACTGAAACGCGACGGCTCGGGGCCGGCGTCTCCGTCGAGGCAGGTGGGAATGAAGTCCACCAGAAAGGTGTTCTGGTCGGGAAAGAGATACGTGACCTCGAAATTGACGGAGTCCGAGGTGCCGCCGGTCTCATGCCCCCGCCAGTCGAACATCGTCTCACCTGATTCTTCCGCAATGAGCGTCGCGTTGCCAGAGAACCGACGGCCCGCTTCCTCGCCTCGATACGTGTTCACGATCGCACCGGCGATGTCATCCCAGGCGATCCGCCCGCGACCGCTGGCGATACCGGTTCCGTCGTCGAGATTCACCGACCATTCGACGCCGAGTGATGAACCCGGTTCGATCCAATCGATCTTCTGGCGAGCAGTGAAGAAACGCTCCCCAGGTACGCCCTTCTGTCCTGCAGCGGTCAATCCGTTCATCGACCACTCGCCGATCAGAATCGAAAGTCCCGCGAAAGACTCCTTGCCGGGCAATTCGGAACGTTCGTCCTGAGCGACGGCGGGACCGCAGAGCGCCAGAATCGCAAGGAGCGTTCCGGCCGCCGAGGTGACGACACGAATCGATCGACGGAAACGATGAAGTCCAGAGAGTGCGACCGGCATGACGTGATCTCCAAGGTCCCGACGAATGCCGGGCGACGCGGTGATTCTACGTCGAGCAGGGAACTCCGAGGGAAAGACGAACGGGACTCCCCCGATGCCGTCTACGCGGGAATCCTACGAACCGACAGCAGAGGATCGTGATTGAAATCACGGCCTCGCCCCGAAAGGGCGGCCTCGACATCATCGGCCAGAAGACCGGGTTCCGCGGCGACCCAGACCTCGTTCAGATCCTGGCCTTCGGGCCGAAAGGAATCGACCCGATCGACGGTGCCGCAGGAGAGGTCACGTAGGAGTCGGAAACACCAGTCGGAGAAGATCCCTGCCGTTCGATCACAAAGGATTTCGGCCCAACCATCCACGTCCGGATCACGAAAGAACCCATCACCACACCGGTGCCATTCCGCTTCGACTTCCGCCATCAGGCCAGCGGCGCCGAGAAGGGAGGCACATTCAATGGGCTTCGGTCGATCGTCGATCACGGCCAGCACCAGCCGCCGGTGCAGACCCAGCAGGTGCCGGGAGGTTCGCCGGGGAAGTCCCGTGAGCGCGATACGGCCGCCTCGGACCTCGGCCAGCCGGTGACCGCACGGCTCGCCCGAGCCGCACCATGGGCAATCAAGCTCCGAGCCCGAGGCGGCTTCAGAGATCTCATCTCCACAATCGTCGACCAGAGGACCGTCGAGCAGGCAACCAGCGAAGAAGCCCTCTTCAAGAGTGAGGTCGAGGTCTGAGGCGAACTTGGTCATGGCGTGAGCTTTCGGATCGGAGATCTGTGGTCCAGCGGGCCATCCGAGGACCGTTCTGGTTCATGGAAGGGACACCTCCACACCCGAACACTGACCAAACCTTTTCGGGATTCTCGAGAATCACCCCGCCTCCGCTTTTCCGAGGGACCCGTGAAAAACACCAGCCTCAAACCTCTACGAAGCGGTTCGCTCACCATCGCGGGAATAGAATCCAGCCCCATGCCGGACTCGAGCCAAAACAGACTGCACCTCCTTGCCACGATCTGCCTGACCACGGTGATCTTCGGGCCCCGTTCGCTTTCCGCCCAGAACACCGAGAGCCTGAACCAATTCCAGTCCGAAGCACGATCGCTGGCGAGATCCACGCCTTCCACGCCGATGATCTCCGCTCGATCCCGAGGGCATCTGGACGCCATGACGGGCGAGGTCGATCTCGAAGCTGGCCTCCGGAAATGCGATGACGAACGAAGCCGCCGCGCCTATCTTGACGCCGTCTTCAGCGGAGGCGCCACTTCCTTCGACCCGAAAGCGGCCGCCACGAAAAGCATCGCGGCGCTTCGAGCGGTCGCGGGCGATGACCGCGCCGTCCGCATCGCCGACCGGGTCCGACTGCTTTCAGAGACCGAGGCATCGACGGATCTTTCACTCGAACTGACCTCCCGCGATCTTCTCTGGCGTCCCTTCACCTGGTCCCCTTCCACCGCCGCGGATGAAATCGCGAAACTCGGAAGCCGACGGCGGCAGCAGTTGCTGGAAGCCAGCGATCCGGTCGACCGCCCGGTCGTGCTGGCCACGATCCTCGCCGCGACCGAAGGCCGACCGGGCCCCGAAATCAGTCTCGACCGCGCACCGTCGAGGACGGATCCCTTCTGGCCCACGGTGATCGGCGAGCTGGATCGACGGGACGCCGCGGAGGCGATTCTCAACCTGCAGACGGATCATCCTGAAGTGCTGGTCCGTCCCGAGACCCGGATCAAGGCCGCCATCTCGGTCGCCCGCCGATACCCCGATGCAGCCACCGCCCTGCTCGGAGGCGAAGTCAACCTCCAACGCCTTCCCGGTCCGCTTCAATCCCTGATTCGAGCGAGCCTCGCTGAAGGCCGGAGAAGTGATCCCGACCCCGAGGCCTGGCTGACGGAAGCGGTTCAGATCGCGCAGCTCGACGACCGCCTCCCGGTCCTCCTCGCCCTCGCAAGGTACGACGATTCCGAACCGGACCCCGACCGGACCCTCGAGTCGGTCAAATCACTTCGAACCCTTCCGGCCGGACGAATGGTCGATGCTCTGGCGTACGGTTCCGCCGATCGGGACGCCGTCATCCGAGGGTTGTCCGATCTGTTCCTGACCGGGCGCTACGACCTCGGGCTCAGTTTCCTCGCCCCGAACACCACGGAGCCCAGCCGCCCCGCCGACGGGTGGCTGCCGCTTCGAATCGGCCTGCTCAGCGAGGCGCTCGCCGACGCCGATGCCGCGCCCGATGCCTGGATTCCCCTCCTGGTGTCCGTCACTCGTCTCCATCGCGTCGATGCCCAGATCGCCGCGTTGCGGATGATCGAGCACGGCTACGACCGAATCCACGACAGCGAGAAGCTCCCCCCCGACTTGAAGGCGACCCTGGAAGACACCCTGCTGAAGATCGCCTTCCGTGGCTGATACCCCCTCCGGAAACCCAGGCAATACATCCGGAAGTGGATCCATCGGCGTCGCCCAGGCGCTGGGGGCGTACCTGTGGTGGGGGCTGGTGACGGGGATCTACTTCAAGTCGCTGGCCGAAGTCTCACCCATCGAACTGCTCGCCTGGCGGGTGCTCGCTGGCCTCCCGGTCATGCTGCTGCTGCTCGCCATGCCGCCCGGGTACGGTCGCATACGCAAGGCACTCCAGAACCGGCGCGACGTGGGGATCCTCCTGCTCTCCACCGCCCTGATCACGTTGAACTGGTTCACGTTCATCTACGCCGTGGTCTCGGATCGCCTGGTCGAAGCGAGCCTCGGCTACTTCATCAACCCGATCGTCACCGTCTTGCTCGGGCGGTTCGTGCTCGGCGAACGGCTGCGCTCGCTGCAACTGGCGGCGGTCTGGCTGGCGGTCATCGGCGTGATCATCTTCGGCTGGACGGACATCATCGGTGCGACGGCGGCACCCGTGGCCGATGCCGGAGCCTCATCGTCCGCGTTGGAATTCCTGCATCGTCTCCCCTGGATCGCCTGCGTCCTCCCGCTTTCCTTTGGTGCCTACGGCCTGCTGCGAAAGCAGATGAACGCGGATTCGACCGCCGGTCTGACCATCGAGATGGCGATCCTCCTGCCGTTCATGCTCGGGCTTGAACTGATGATCGCTTGGCGTGGCGAATCGATGTTCGGATCCGGCGACTTCAAACTCGACACTCTGCTTCTGGTCGGCGGAATCGTCACCGCGCTCCCCCTCGTCTTTTTCGCCGCCGCGGCCCGCAGGCTCCGACTCGCCACTCTCGGACAGCTTCAGTATCTCGCTCCCACCTGCCAGTTCCTGCTCGCGATCCTGGTCTTCGGGGAGTCGATCAACACCGGGAAAATCGTGGCGTTCGCGATCATCTGGATCGCGATCGGGCTCTATTCCTGGGAGTCGATCCGTGGATGGCGTGAGGGCGATCCCGAGGTTTGAAATCCGAAGGAGTCGCCGGGCCCGCTTTTCCCCCCTTCACTCCGTCGGCGGGATCCGGAAGGGGAATCCCGGGTACTGGCCGTCATCCGAAGTCGGCTCGACCCAGCGGGGCCGCGCTTCCAGCACCGCGTCGCCACCGCTGGGATCCACCTCGATGATTCCATAACCGGGTGAAAGATCGAAGAGTCGACGCGGCTCGATTCCTCGATCCTCGGGATTGGTCACCGCGATCACCGTCATCAGGTTCCCGAAACCGTCTTCGAAGTCTCCGGCGTATCTCGGAGCACCCTCCCAGCGCCCGG
>CAJWFU010000124.1:0-6637 GCA_913031315.1 uncultured Phycisphaerae bacterium
CGTTCCTGCGCATCCTCCTCGTCCGCCGCGACGTTCACGCTTCCCGGAAGCGATGGGACTTCGAAAGCATCGGGCTCGATGTCGTAACTCATGATCGGTCCTCCTCGTACCAGCGTCTTCCGTGTCGGGCGAGCATCGCCTTCGCGGATTCAGGGCCCCAGGTTCCGGGGCGGTAGTTGTCGCGAATGTTCTTCCTGGCTTCGTGGCTGGAACCGTCGAGGAACGGCATCACCGCATCCCAGGCGCTCTCCACTTCAACCCGACTCTTGAAGAGGGTCTGATCCCCCCGCATCGCGTCGATGATCAACGGTCCGTACGCTTCGACCACCGGTTCGTCCGGATCTCGATCGAGGGCCGCCGCCATCTCGAGGGGATCGATCTCGATGCCCATCCCCGGACGCTTGGTCTCGAAGCGGAGCGAGAGACGTTCTTCCGGCGCGACGGAGAAGACCAGTCGGTTCGGCTCGAGGTGCTTGGCGTCGGCCGAGATGGGGAGTTTTCGGAACAGGTTCGCCGCCGGCGGCTTGAACTGGACCACCACTTCGGTGCGCTTCTCCGCCATCCGTTTGCCGCTGCGGAGATAGAACGGGGTCCCCGCCCATCGCCAGTTTTCGAATTGCAGATGAAGGGCCGCGAAGGTCTCCGTGGTGGAATCCGCGGCCACACCCTCGCTGGAGGCGTATCCGGGATCGCCGGCACCATCGCCCGCGTACTGCCCGAGCGAGCAGTACTCGGCCACCCGATCCGGAGGGGTCGGTGCGATCGCGTCGGTGACCTTGACCTTCTCATTGCGAATGTGACCGGGGGTGTAGTCGGTCGGCGGTTCCATCGCCACGAACGCCAGCACCTGGAACAGGTGTGACTGGATCATGTCACGAATGGCGCCGGTCTGGTCATAGAAACCGGTCCGCTGTCCGACGCCCACGGTCTCCGCGGCGCTGATCTGGACATGATCGATGTACTGCTGATTCCAGACCGGCTCCCAGAGGATGTTGGCGAATCGGAACACCAGCAGGCTTTGAACCACCTCCTTCGCGAGGTAGTGATCGATCCGATAGATCGACTCCTCCTCGAACGCACGTCCCAGGGTGCGATTGAGGGCGCGAGCGGTCTGAGCATCTTCACCGAAGGGCTTCTCGACGATGATCCGCTGCCAGCTCGCATGCGACTGGTCGATGCTGCACCACCGCTTTCCTTCCACCACCAGGTTCGCCGCTGAGATTCGTTCCACGATCGGTTCGTAGAGCGAACTCGCGACGCTGAGAAAGAAGAGCACGTTCCCGTCGGTCTCCGCTTCCCGGTCGAGTTCGGCGACTCTTCGTGCAACCGCGTCCATTCCGGACGCGGTGGTCGCATCCGCCGGCTGGTAGTGAATGCGGCTGGCGACGTCGCGCCAGACGTCGCCATCGACGACGCCGTCGTGCTTGGCCAGCCAGGGCTCGAGTTCCTCCCGCCACTGATCGTCGGTCTTCGGTCGCCGTGCCACTCCGAGAATCCGGGTGCTGGACGGGAGGAGGCCCGCCTTGGCCATCTCGTACATCGCGGGCACGAGCTTGCGAGCCGTCAGATCTCCGGAGGCACCGAAGATGACGAGCACGCAGGGATCGACGGGGAGCGTTGAATTCAGCATTCGATTCGTCTCGGAGAGTTCGGGCGGAAGTCAGGCGAGGGGTGGGTCGACGGCCGCGAGCATGTCGGCCAACGCCTTGCCGGGATCAGGCTCTCGCATCAGATTCTCGCCCACCAGGGCGATGTTGATGTCGTGTTCGCGAAGCCGAAGCAGATCCGCTCCGGTTCGGATGCCGGACTCGCTCACCAGCACCCGGGGGTCCTCCACGAGGTCCAGCATTCGAAAGGTGTGGGCGAGGTCGGTGGTCATGGTGCCGAGATCACGGTTGTTGATCCCGAGCAGTGAATACCCCGAATGCGGAAAACCGATGTGGTTCAGCATGCGGCAGAGATTGTCCACCGAGTGAACTTCAACCAGGGTGGTCATGCCGAGTTCGGTGGCGAGGATCTGGAGGTCGATCACCTGGCCCTCGCTCAAGCATTCGGCGATCAGGAGAATCGCATCGGCTCCGGCCGCCCGTGATTCCCACACCTGATACTCATCAACGATGAAATCCTTCCGGAGCACCGGGAGTGGCACCCGGCTCTTGATTCGTTGGATGAAACCGAGGTCACCCCCGAAGTAATGCTCGTCGGTGAGGCAACTGATCGCCGCCGCACCGCCCGAGTGGTAGCGTTCAGCGATGTCGGCAGGATCGAAGTCCTCTCTGATCACCCCCGCGGACGGGCTCTTGCGCTTCACTTCGGCGATCACGCGAAAGTTTCTCGGTTTTCGGTCGGCCACCACCGCTCGGAAGAAGTTCCGTGGCCGCTCCCGCTCGGCGATCCGATCCTTGATCGCCTCGAGCGACGTTTTCGCTCGAGCTTTTTCAACCTCGACCCGCTTTCGGGCGACGATCTCGTCGAGCACGCTGGACATGGGAAGGCTGGTTACCCGGACGAGGAATCGGAACGAACATGAAATCGACACGGCAGACACGCGGAGTGGGGCGTCGATGTTCGCCGCCCTGCCCACATCTCCGATGATTCTACTCGCGACCGATCCGGCCGCCGCGACCACGGAGGTCACCGAGCCCGCCTTCGAATGGATGACCGTGACGGCCCTGGTCCTGGCCCCGCTCATTCTGGTGTTTCTTGCCCGCAGCCGAGGCTGGAGACCGCCGAAGCGGCACGGCCATTTCCTGCCCACCCCATGGCGACTTTCTCCGATGGTGGGCCCGATCCTCTTCGGTGTTTCCATGGTCCTCGGAGGCATTGGGGCGAGTATCGGCTCATCACTGATCGCCGGCGACGCCTCGGTGATGACGAAAAATGTCGTCGTCATGTGGGGAGGCCTCGGTGGCGCCCTGCTGGCCTGCGTTCCCGCCGCGGTGATCTGGAAGGACCGGCCGGCACCCCTGAACGCCGCCCGCCCGATGGGATGGGCGGCCGGCGTACTGGCCGCCGGGCTCATGCTCCTCATCGCGATCCCTCTGGTCCAGGCGGTTTCCGCGATCGGGCAGTTCGTTCAAACCTGGCTCTCGTCGGAGGCACCCTCCAATATCGCCCACCAGACGCTTCGCCTGATGATCGACTCCCCCCGTGATCTCTGGTGGTGGTTGCTGGCGGCCGGGGCGGTGATCGGAGCGCCGATTCTGGAGGAGATTCTCTACCGAGGATTCATCCAGCAATCGGCAAGAAAGGTCGGAATGGGGCCGTGGTCCGCCTCCATCATCACCGGCGGTCTCTTCGCCCTCATGCACCTCTCGGCCATTCCGACTGAAAACCGGATCTCGGCCCTTTCCGGACTCGCGGTGCTGGGGGTCGGCCTCGGCCTGCTCCGAGAGCGGACCGGGCGATTGGACGCCTGCATCTATGCCCATGCCGGGTTCAACCTCTTCAATCTCGCCCTGGCGACCGCTCTCACCTGAAGCCGCGCTGTACTCTCCATGGCAGCGGCGAATTCCGATTCACTCCCCGAGCCAGACCCCACAGCCCATGTCCGAACGACCACGCATCCTGACCGGCGACACCCCCACCGGAAAGCTCCACCTCGGACACTGGGTGGGCTCGGTGAAACGACGAGTGGAGCTCCAGGAGACCCACGACTGTTTCTTCATCGTCGCGAACATCCATGCCTTCACCACCCGGGCCGACAAACCCGGAGAGATCCGCGCCGACACCTTGGAGATCGTTCGCGACCTTCTGGCCATGGGCGTGGATCCCGAACGCTCGGCGATCTTCATCCAGAGCGAGGTTCCGGCGATCGCCGAACTGACCTTCCTCTTCTCGATGCTGCTGCCGTACAACCGCGTGATGCGGAATCCGACCCTGAAGGACGAGATCAAGGTCAAGAACCTCGGCGACACCTACTCCTTCGGATTTCCGCTCTACGCGGTCGGACAGACCGCGGACATTCTCGCGTTCCGCCCCGTGGGGGTGCCGGTCGGCGAAGATCAGATACCGCACCTGGAACTGACCCGCGAAGTCGCCCGTCGTTTCAACCAGATGTACTGCGGGGTGGGCGACAAGACCGAAGACGACGACCACGTCTCTGAAGGCGGCGTGTTCCCCGTACCGAGGGCCGATGTCGGGAAGGTCGGCCGACTGGTCGGCGTCGACGGCGAACAGAAGATGAGCAAGTCACTGAACAACGCGGTCCACATCTCCGACACCGCGAAACAGGTGCAGAAGCGAATCAACAAGATCTACACCGGACGACAGAGCCCGACGGAGCCGGGTGATCCGACCAACGTGCTGATGCAATACTGCGAGATCTTCATCCCCGACTCCGACCGGGTCGCGGAGATCAAGGATCAGTACGCTCGCGGCGCCGACATCGGTGACGGTCACATCAAGCAGGAACTCGGAGCCGCGATCAACGAACTCCTCGACCCGATGCGGGAACGGCGAGCGAAGTACGAGGGCGACGATGACACGGTGATCGACGTCCTGAAATCCGGGACCATCCGAGCGAACGCCATCGCGGAGGAGACCCTCGCCATGGCCAAGGACGCGGCTGGACTCGGATTCTTCAAGCGAACAGTCGAACTGACATGAAGTGGCAGGCTCTGGTTCTCGCTTCGGTCGCGACCCTGCTTCTCAGCCCCTGCCTGCTTTTCGGATTCGTCGGATTCCTGCACAGCAGGGAGATCGGCTGGCCGAATGGAGCGATGTTCATCTACCTGGTGGCGGAGGTCGTTCTGCTTTCGAGCGTGGGCGTCATCTGGTGGTTCGCGAAACGCTGGCGACCACGTGGCCGACTCGATATCTGCGAAGCGTGCGACTACGACCTTCGGCACACGGCTGACCGAAGGTGTCCGGAATGCGGCTGGCTCGGGCATCCTTGAGATCAGCCCGCTCCCCGCCGGCGGATTCAGAACGCGAAGAGGAAGTCGAGCGCCTCGGCGATGAATCCTCGCTGGGTCGTTCCCTCGACCGGCCCCGTGTGATTCTTGTCGATCTTCAGGTCCGCGATCTGGGTCGAGAGCACGGCGTCGTTCGCGGTGATCCACTTCGGATTCACCACGCCGGTCAGCGTGATCTCGGTCTGGTCTCCGCTCCAGTTCCTCACCACCCGGGCTTCAACCACCAGATTCCCATTGGGCTTGACCTCGACGATCCTGGCGGTGAAGCGGTCGGACATCTCATCCTTGCGCTGGTACCGACCCTGACCCTCGAATTCCTTTTCCGCCCCGATCTCCACGCCCGGAAGCTGTGAACTGGTGGTGGGACTGAACGTGAAGGCGCCGAAATCGAAGCTGGAGAACTCCGCGACTTCAGCCTGGGCGACCCCTTCCTTCTCCAACTGCCGACGCTGATCGATCTTCTCGGTGCTCTGTTCCACCACGATGATCTGCAGAAGATCTTCGGCCGCCCAGTCACGGGCCTGCGGGAGTTGCGAGTAGCGAGACATCCGGCCCGCGGCAGCCTGCAGTCTCGCCCGCATCAGCGGACTCTGGGCCGCCAGTCCCTGATCGGCCTGAACCGCGGTTCCACTCGGGAGAACCAGAGGGAGCGGATCATCCGCGGCCGCGATCGAGACCGTGAAGGTGGATGCCAGGGTGATCGAGAGAATGGAGTGGAGGCGAGTCAGGTTCATGGCGTGATTCCGCGTTGGGCGGTCGGACGACCGAGCGTTCAAGGAAACCGATGATCAGTGAATGGTCGGGAGTTCGACCTGATTGAAACCGACGATCCGGAACTTCGCCGGCTTGTCGTTCTTGCTTCTGGCACATTCGACGAGGTCGCCGAGGCAACCCGACTGGCGAGCCGTCATCGGGCCGGAGACCAGCGAGTCCCCACACCGGATCGTGACCGTGACCACGGATCCCTTGGCGACCAGCTGTTCCGGCTGCATCATCGGAGCCAGCACGATGTCGCCGGCCTTGATCTTCTTGATCACCGGACGCCCGACGAGCCGGCTCATGTCGACCACGACGGCCGAGGGCGGCAACGGCCGGCTTTCGATGCGAAGATCGATTCCGTCACCCATGACCCGCCGTCCACGTGCGATGTCCTTCATCGCGACCGGCACGTCGCGAATGATTCGAACTTCGACCGGCACGGGCACGTTCCGGGTCGTGCCGTTCGATGACCGGCCGTGAAGACTGAGATCGAAACGATCGACGAGAACCTCACCGCGGGCCCGGACCTTGAGATCGACCAGTTCGGTCCCCAGTCGGTCGAGTTCGCGAGTGTCGAGTCGAATGAGGATGCGGTCGAGATTCCGGCCTTCGACCGCTTCGGAGATCAGGATGCCCGCTCTTCGAGCCAGATCGTCTCCGGACGCGTGAATCGCGTTCTCGACCGAGCACCAGTCGGCCCCGATGGTCGTCGCGGAGACGGTGACCGCCGGAACCGAGAGCTTCGAAGTGGTGGTCCGGGTCCGAGGCTTTCGTTCGGTCGCGACCGGTCGAATCACCACGGTCCCGCCGCACAACTCGAGCTCGGCCCAACCGGCACCCGCTTCTGCAAGCTGATCTCGGACCTGCCCGACCGTCAATCGGACCGCACGATCGGCCCTGCCGAATGCATCGACCGGAAGAACCACGAGGTCCGCGAAACGGCGGGCTCGTGGTCCGTCGAG
>CAJWFU010000125.1:0-6606 GCA_913031315.1 uncultured Phycisphaerae bacterium
GATCGCAGATCCGCATGGTCTGCTGCACGTTGTGGTCGGTGACCAGCATCGCGATTCCCTCGTCGGCGAGTTTGCGGACCTCGGTCTGGAGTTCCTCGACGGTGTGCGGGTCCACCGCGGCGAAGGGCTCGTCGAGCAGCATCAGCCGAGGGCGGGTCACGAGGGCCCGCGCGATCTCCAGGCGTCGGCGTTCGCCGCCGGAGCAGGTTCTCGCCTGTTCCTTCCGTTTGTGGATCAGTCCGAACTGCTCCAACAGTTCATCGCATCGTCGATTTCGGGCATCGCGATCGAGACCCCCCAACTGCACATGGTGGATTCGCGATCCGTCCTGCCCGGGAATCGAATCGCCTCGAGCGACTCGCCCGAGTTCCGGGGTCGGCCCGTGCCGCACCTCGCTCGGCGCTTCCCCTTCGGTCTCCCAGACGACCCAGATTCTGGTGGGCTCTGCATCCTGGAGGAAGGGCCCGACCCGCACCGGTGGATGGCCGTGGCCCGCGAAGGCAAAGGGCGACGCGATCGCCGCGAGAAAGAGAGTTCCGAGCCGGGCGAGACGAACGAACGAACTTGGGGCGGCAAGGTTCATCGGGGATCTCCAGTTTGGCGGCCAAGCCTAACACCCCGCGGTCGATCTGGAGATCGGCCCGCAGCGCCGAGCGGATCCTCTTGAAGTGACGGTCCCTGGCATCGCTCACGCAATCTCATGTGACCAGGACGGCATGCCTTGAAGTGGCACCGACTGGGCGATCGAATCACCCAGGTGCGTAGCGATGTGAAGTTCGAGGTAGGGGGGCACCCCGGCGGGAGTCCCTGGAAGCTCCGCGGGGTCACGCTTGCGAACCGGGGCTGCTGACTCGGGTTGGCGAGTGGACCGCAGAACCGGGATACGGCTTCACTCGCGGCCATTGGTGGTTCAGTGCGATCCATGATGGGCCCGTGACGACCCTTGCCACCACCGAGGTACTCGCCGGCATCGATCCCGAAAACGCCGGAAACCGGCACGGCCTGGAATATCACGGACTCGAGCAGCATGAGGGGATTGGACACGGTTTGCTCCAAGACCGTCTGTTCCATTGGCCCGCTTTGGGCGGAAAAAGGGACCAGTCCCCTGAAGGGGCCGGTCAGGCGAACTCGCGATTCAAAGACCGACGGTCCAGGTTTTCGTCCGAACCGGGCCGTCAATTTTCGCCTGGGCCCCTGGCCTGCATCTTTCTGTCATTTTCTGTCCCCCCGGGAGCCACACTGTCAGCGCATCGCCTTTTTCTCGGGGAAAGCCTGCAATTCAAGCACCTCGTCCTGATCCAGATCGAGGAGCTCGAAGATCGGTTGGCTGCGGATCCAGAGCTGGTGACTTCAGGCTGATACCCGTTGGACCAGAGGCCATCGGGCTCTATGCTGTGAACAACGATCATCAGTTTTCAACCCGCGTGAGAAAGACATGCTTCGCCGATCGACCATTATCATCGTCGCCGCCAGCGGCCTGTTGCCATCCGCGACGCTCACCAGTGCCGAGACCATCACGGTCTGCGCCTCCGGCTGCCAATACGCCTCGCTCAACGACGCGATCGACGCCTCCAAGGACGGTGACGTCATTCATCTCTCGGCCGAAACATACAGCGAAGGCGAGGTCGTCAACACCGACGGCAAGGCCATCTCGATTCTGGGCGCCACCGACAAGAACGGGGCCGCGGCCAGCATCCTCGATGGTGACGACACCCATGGTGTCCTCGAATGCACGAGTGGCGAAGGTTCCGAAACGACCTTCGCGAATCTGATCATCCGGAATGGAAACGCGGATTTCGGCGGCGGAATGCTCATCGCGTACGGCAGCAGTCCGACGCTGGACAATTGCCGGTTCATCGAAAACAGCGGGGGCGACGGCGGCGGCGTGTGCATGCTTGGCCAGTGCCGATCGACCCTGACGGCCTGCACCTTCCTCGCGAACTCAGCGGCTCAGGATGGAGGCGGGATGATGGTTTTCGCAAAGTGCGAGTCGACGCTGATCGACTGCACCTTCACGAGCAATACGGCCGCCCGCTCCGGCGGCGGGCTGGCCATCGTCGCCGAGTCCGTGGCGACGCTCCGTGACTGTTCGTTCACCGAAAACTCCGCCCTGCTGCTCGGCGGAGGCATCTACGTCCGGGGCAGTACCAAGAACGGCCAGACGTCCATCACCCGTTGCGGCTTCACGAGCAACACGGGCGCCTTTGGCGCCGGCATGCACACCGAATCCAGCAGTCCCAGTCTGTACGACTGCTGGTTCACGAGCAATGCGGCCCAGGAAGCCGGCGGAGGGATGAGCATCCTCGCCGGTACCCCGAGGTTGACCGGATGCGCGTTCACGGTCAACACCGCTTCCATCGGGGGCGGGGCGATCTACAGCATCGAGAACGGCATGAAGGATCCCAGCCGACCGGACCTGGTGGAGTGCATCTTCATCAGCAACACCGCCGGCAGCATCTCCGGTGACTTCACCACGTCGTCGGTGGACGGCATTCCGGGTGACCTCGATGGAGATGGCGACTACGACGAGGCCGACATTCGCCTCGGAATGGATGAATTCGGAATCATCGAGGCCGATGCACACCTCACCGGAGACGCCGATGGCGATGGTGACGTGGACGCCGACGACCGCGCCGCAGTGAACCAGGCCCTCGGCCTGTGCGCTGCGGACATCGATGGCGACGGCATGATCGATGCCTATGACCTTGCGACCGTTCTGGGGTACTGGGGTCTTTGCTCGGCCCCGTGAGTCGGACGGCCATCGGAACCAAAAAAACAGACGCCCCCAGCCCGGCAACCCGCCGGGCTGGGGGTCGTTTCGTTCACGGGGCCAACGGAAAACAAGCGCTTCAGAGAGGAGTGTGGCGGCCTTCGAATCATGACCGGGGAGGGCCGACTCATGGATGTCGCTTTCCTCGGGAGAGTCAACCGAGCCATCGACCACCCGGGCCGGCCCGGATCTCCGTCGGCGTCAACCAGACCGCCGCCAGCGGATACCGTGTCGGCAAGATCTCCCCATTCGGAGATCGCCTTTCCACCCGCGAAGCCCCTTTCCAAGGACCGGAATCGAAGATGAAGGCCCCAATCCGAATCGCGCTGCTGCTTGCTCTGACTTCCATCATCGGCCTCGGGCAGCATCTCCATGCCCATGTCCCTCCGGCTCGCACCGCGCTCGACGACTACGTCGATCGGCCGGATGCCAGTTACCGCTGGGAAGTCGTCTCGGAACGCGACGAGGACGGTCTGAAACTCGTGACCGTGGACATGACTTCGCAGACCTGGCGGACCGCCGAAGAGGTCAATCGCACCGAATGGCGGCACTGGTTGACCGTGGCCATTCCCACCACGCTCCAATCGGACATCGCCTTTCTCATGATCGGCAGCGGTTCGAATCGGCGAAACCGCGTTCCCGATGGCCCGTCCGAGATGATTCGGGAGCTCGCCCGCGAGACGGGAACGGTGGTCGCCGAAGTCGCCATGGTGCCGAACCAGCCGTTGGTCTTTCATGGAGACGGCGAACGGAGATCCGAGGACGACTTGATCGGCTACACCTGGGATCAGTTCCTCAAGACCGGTGATCCCACCTGGCCGGCACAGCTGCCCATGGTGAAGTCCGCGGTGCGGGCGATGGACACCATCACCGCCCTCATGGCCTCCGAGGCCGGCGGAGAACGCTCCGTCGATCGTTTCGTGCTCGGCGGCGCATCGAAGCGTGGGTGGACCACCTGGCTCGCGGGTCTCGACCAGCGGGTCGTGGCGATCGTACCCATCGTGATCGACGCCCTGAACACCAAGGCTTCCATGCTGCATCACTTCGCCGCCTACGGCTTCTGGTCGCCGGCGGTCGGAAACTACGTGCAGCATCGGATCATGCAGCGGATGTCCGATCCGAAGGGGGACGATCTCTTCGATCTGGTCGATCCGTACCGCTATCGCCATCGCATCACCAAGCCCAAGTACATCGTGAATGCCGCGGGCGACCAGTTCTTCCTGCTGGATTCATCCCAGTTCTACTACGGAGACCTCGAGGGTGAGAAGCACCTTCGATACGTCCCGAATGCAGGGCACTCCCTCCGCAATACCGATGCGATTTCCGGGATTCTCGGGTTCTACCAGGGTGTTCTCGCGGGTCGGGATCGGCCGAAGATGGATTGGTCGCTGTCCCCTGACGGCACCATCGAGGTCACGACCGACCGGGAACCCTCGAAGGCCCTGCTCTGGCAGGCCACCAACCCCGACGCCCGAGACTTTCGCCTCGACAGCATCGGCCCCGCCTTCGTGAGCACGCCGCTCCGGGCGGAGGAGAAGGGCCGATACGTGGCCAGGCTCGATTCTCCCGGGAAGGGATGGACGGCGGGATTCATCGAACTCACGTACGAGGAACCGGGCACCGCTCCCCTGACATTCACCACCGAGGTGAACATCGTGCCCCGGACCCTTCCCTTCCGCGACAAGGCCGGAGACCGGGAGACATGGGTGACGGTCGCGTGCGACGCCCCGGGGGGGCCAGCTGCCGACCAGCTGGTGGCCATGGCGTGGCCCCTCGCAGACAGCCGGCCGGGAATCTCGGAGTTCTCCGTTCATCGTGACGGCCGCAGCGTTCTCTTTCACTGGAAGCCCGATCTCGACGCGCTGGACGATGCGGTCGGTCTCATGCAACTTCTCAAGCAGCAGGGCTGCGAGAACGTCCGGGTGCAACTCGAATCCGGAACCGAGATCACCCACATGCCGAAGGGCATGAAGCGACTCGGTCGCGAAGGTGCCGCGCCCGAGTGACCAGCGAGCGACCTCGGTCACGTGACCCCTGGAATCCAAATGTGGCCGACGTCGGCACGATTCCAGAGAGTGACTCCAACCTTGGCCGGTTCGTTCTTCGATGCCTGATACTTCTCGGGCTGATCGGTCTCGTCATCAGAGACGAAGAAAAGCGAGCAAGGGCGCATGCTGAAGGATGACGGTTCCGGGCTTCGACTGGACACGGGACTTCAACCAACGAGAGGAACTTCCATGTGTAGACCAGCACTGATCATGCTTTTCCTGTTCGCCGGATTGAATTCATGGGGCTGTGATTCCGAGGCCCGGCCACGAACCGAAGCATCTGGGAGTTCCACTTCCACCGTGCGGAATCTGGTGGTCGACGCCTCGTGCGGACAATGCCAACTCGGTCTTCCAGGCGAAGGATGCGACCTCGCGATCGTCTTGAATGGGCGTGCCTACTTCGTTGATGGAAGTCATCTGGACGATCATGGAGACGCTCATGGTCCCCAGGGGCTCTGCAATGCGATACGTAGCGCCACCGTCACCGGAAATGTCGACGGGTCCCGATTCCAAGCCGAACGATTTGGAATCGTGCCTCTTGGTGACTCCTGAAGGCCGGATCTGATCCAGAACGGCCGGGACTGAGCATTCCGAGCCCTCCGGTAACACGTTCCGGGCTCGATCACGGGGTCCCCAGGGGGATCTCGAGGCATAAGGTTGGACCTGAAAAATCAAATTGATAGGATCGGAGTCATAAACGGTTCCAGAAGCCCTACATGCAGGCAGGGACAGGGTCTCCTCCGTCACGGACGGTGGAAGAACCACCAATGGGGTCCCTTTCCTCACCGGACCGAAAGGTGGCGGCGATGTCCAAATCAGAGAATCGTGGAATCATGAACTTCAGAACGGTGACCGGACTGCTTTTGGCACTCTGCTGCGTCCAGCAAGTGTCGGCGCAATCGTTCAACTACTGGATCGATCCTTCCGGTGGCCTCTGGAATGATCCATCGAACTGGTCCGACGGCTTCGTGCCGGGGCCCACCGATGCCGGTTACCTCATCCTCGACGCCGATTACACCATCCTCTCGCAGGAGACGACGGCGAGAGACCTCTACGTGGACGCCGGACGGATCGATTTTCGAACCACGGCATCCGCCACCTTGAGCGTCAGCGGTCTTTGCGAGATCACCGGCAATCTGAACAGCGGCAACCCCGCGAGTCTGCGGCTCTTCGGGCCGGGGACGGCGGCGATCGGCGAACTCCAGCTCGGCCTGGCCAACATCGGCTCCGAGCTGTCCATCGCCGCAGCACGGACCGTCGTGGTCGACACCGCCGTCTCGACTTCGTTCAGCACCTTGCGTTTCGAACTGGATAGCCATTCGGCGGCCGCAGGCGCCGCCCTGGACGTTCGGGACCGGGCTTTTCTTCCCGGCACGCTCGTCTTGAGCGGATCCGTGGGCGATTTTCCGGAGGCGGGGGACGTGGTTCTCCTCGCGGACGGACGCCAGGCCGCGACCGGAATCCAAGCCCTCCCACGATTCGGCTTGATCGAACCGCCTTCCGGACTTGATGTCCTGCTCGATTTCAACGTCAATCAGTCAACCGGACTGTTTCGTCTCTTGACGGGCAAGGTCGTTGAAGCGGAAGCGGCAGCCTCGGTGATCCTCGAGCAGGACCTGGTGGTGAACGAGAATCCAATCGATCTTCTGGTGGTCGATCTTGATGGAGACGGTGACGACGATCTGGTGCTGATTCGCGCCAACGGCAAACACCCCGTGCTCCTGCGGTCCGCGAGCGGCTCCTTCGTCCCAAGCACCGAGCTGAGCTCGAACCCCGGCGTGGTCGGTG
>CAJWFU010000126.1:0-6587 GCA_913031315.1 uncultured Phycisphaerae bacterium
CATTCCGATGGGCTCCATCGTGGGTCAGCTTCCGGCTCCGGCCCGTCAGGCGATCTGGGGCACGATCGGTGCTCCGAGCGGATACTTCGCCAATCTCGACCCCAGCACCATGACCGCCCCCCGGGTCGAGGAGGAAGCGAACTTCATGCTGCAACTTGCTCGTCCCGACGGCCCGGGCATCATGTTCAACTTCGATCGCGGATTCATCGAACGGGCACTCGACCTCGGACTGCTTCCCGAGTCCTACCGGGAGGACGCGGCTCGGGCGACCGTCAGCGCCACCATCGAACTCGAAGAGACCGACGGCGAACGACAGATCGTCGTGGTTCCTCGCATCGACGATTCCCTTCTCGGCAACGATGGACCTCGGCTCGCCTTCGGAGGGATCTCGATCGATGGCGGCCCCTGGTCTCCCGGTGCGTCGTGGACCCTCGTCCACCAGGATCTCAACGAGTTCTGGCGGAAGGAATCCACCGTGCTCGCTCCCCTACCGGAAGACCAACTGGAGTTCCGGGTGCCCGTGGACCTCGACCCCGGGCCCCACGAGATCCGCGCCAGGTGCTGGATCCTCGTGGACGACCCCTTCTGGAATCGCCTCGAACTGACCTTCGATGCCGATGGGAACCCCGAGTTCCCGCCTCAGGCCACGGTCTACGACCTGCCGATCTCGGCGACGGTCGAAGTTCCATGACCGACCAGTCGTCCATCCCTCCCTCGATCCGACGAAAGCATCGAGATCCCGAGGGCCGGTCGCACCCCCACTACGTTCGAGCGTTCACCGTCCGCTTTCGTCGGCGAGCTCGCCGGTATCGCGACCCGCGGAGCACGATCTGGACCCGGGTGTCGATGAGTCTTCCCACCCGACTCGTCATGTTCGCTTTCTTCGTTCTCTTCCCGATGTCCTTGATCGGCGTGGGATACGTCGTCGGGGGATCGGCGAGCATCGACTCGGCCTGGGCCGCCACCATGGGGGCGAGTGCTGCGTGCTGGCTGCTGGGCTCTCTGGCCTGGCCGGTGGCCGGCTGGAACTGCAGGACCCGATCCCCTCGACCCGGTCGCGACCAGTTCGGCCGTCACCGGCATGCCTACTGCCGGACGTGCGATCACCCTCGAAGTCGTCCCGATGCCGGGGTGTGTCCCGAATGCGGAGAGGATCTGACCCGATCCGAGGCCGTGATCTGGCGGACACCACCCCTCCAGCACCGAAGCATCTTCGGGGGGATCGCCGTGTTGTTCACAGCCTCCCTCCTCTACGTCGTCGTTCTGGGGGTCGGGGCCTCCCTGATCTAGATCCCTCAAGTCCTCAGGGACCTTCGATCCGCTCACGAGTCAACCGCATGATCGCCGCGTGGGTGCCCTCGAGACGAAGATCCTCGGGGTCCAGGCCACTGGCGTCCCGAAGCGCGTAGGTCCCGTCCGGTCGCATGTCCCACGCCTGCCGGTGATCGGCGATCTCGATCTGGAGGATCTCCCAGAGTCGTTCCCGCAGGCTGCGATGTTCCACCGGGACGGTGGCTTCCACCCGGTTGTGAAGGTTTCGGTACATCCAGTCGGCGCTCCCGATGAAGAAGTCACCATCGAGCGGATCCTCCCGACCACCAGAGAACCAGAAGATCCGGCTGTGCTCGAGGAATCGGCCGATGATCGAGGTGACGCGGATGTTCTCGCTCAACCCCGGCACGCCGGCCCGGAGGCAGCAGAATCCGCGGACGATGCAGTCGATCTTCACCCCGGCTCGCGAGGCGCGATACAGAGCATCCGTGACTTCACGATCCTCCAGCTGATTCATCTTGCAGACGATCCGGGCCGGTCGACCGGATCCCGCGAGCAGGATCTCCCGGTCGATGAGTTCGAGGAAGGTCTTCTTCATCGTCGTGGGCGCGACCAGCATCTTGTTGTACTCGCGCTGACGACTTCGACCGGTCATGTAGTTGAAAAGCGAGACCAGGTCCTCGGTGATGGCCGGGTCGCAGGTGAAGAGCCCCAGATCCTCGTAAAGCTTCGCGGTCTTCGAATTGAAGTTCCCCGTACCCACGTAGGCGTAGCAGCGAATGCCGGACGTTTCCTGCCGAACCACCAACACCGTCTTGGTGTGGGTCTTGAGCCCGACCACCCCGTATGCCACATGAACCCCGGCATCCTCGAGCTTTCGTGCCCAGTGGATATTCCTCGCTTCGTCGAAGCGGGCTCGGAGTTCCACCAGCACCGCAACCTGCTTGCCACTCTCCGCCGCCTTGATCAGGGCGGGAATGAACGGGCTGTCACCCGAGGTGCGGTAGAGCGTCTGCTTGATGCAGAGCACCTTGGGATCGGCGGCCGCTTGTTCCACGAAACGTTCGACCGTCGCATCGAATGACTCGTACGGCATGTGAACGAGCAGATCGCCTCGCCGAGTGGCCGCGAGGATGTCGGCGTCTTCGTCACCTTCAAGGACCCTCGGCACCAACGGTCGCCACGGCTTGAATCGATGTTCCGAATGGTCGAGATCGGCGATGCCGTTCAAGATCCCGTAGTCCAGAATCGGATCGGTTTCGTAGAGGTCCTCGTCATCGAGTTCGAGTTCGTCGAGAATCAGACGGACCATCCGCGGATCGGGGTTCTTGCCGACCTCCAGACGGACCGAACGGGCGAATCGCCGTTCGCGAAGCTGCTGCTGGATGTGCTCCAGCAGATCTTCGGCGTCTTCGCTGTCCTGTTCGAGGTCGGCGTTCCGGGTGACCCGAAACGGCATGATCCGCAGGATCTCCATTCCGGGGAAGAGATCATCCAGATTGTGCTCGATGATGCTCTGCACCGGCACGAAACGACGTCCGTCGCCGAGGTCGTGAAGCCGGGTGGGCATCTCGGGCACCTTGACGCGGGCGAAGAGTTCCTCGGTCTCGCCGCCGCGACGAACCGTGACTCCGATCGAGACGCTGAGGTTGGAGATGAACGGAAAACGGTGCCCGGGGTCGACCGCCAGCGGCGTGAGAATCGGGAAGATGTTGGCGCGATACCATGCCTCCGCGGTCTTCTGTTCCTCGCCCGTCAACTGCTCCCAGCCAAGCAGCTCGATGCCCTGCTCGTTCAGGGCCGGCATGACGTCGTTGCGGAAACATCGCTTCTGCAGTTCGAACAGTTCCAAGACCACCCGCCGCAACTCCCCCAGTTGCTTCTCCGGCGGAAGTGAATCGGATTCCTGACCGCCGAGGCCCATCGCCTTTCGACGCTTCAGGCCACCGATCCGCTTCATGAAGAATTCGTCGAGATTGCTGGCGGTGATGGCCAGGAAACGAACTCGTTCGAGGAGCGGATTGCGAGGGTCGATCGCCTGGAACAACACTCGGCGGTTGAACTCGAGCCACTGAAGATCTCGGTTGAGGAACCGCGCGGGATCTTCCGGTCCGATTCGACCGGGATCATCGGAATGAGTCTGGGTTCGGCTGGCGGCGACTTCGGTGGTGACGTGAGGATCGGACATGAAAAGGCGTCGGGCGTGGGCGATCAAAGGAGGAGGAATCGGGGCGTGAACGGCTTCTCGCCCGAACGACCCCCTATTGTGACCGATTCGGAGTCGAAAAGGTCACGAAACCGCGCTCATCGCGTCGGATCGCTCGGAATCCAACGGGCGATGCACCCTGGCGCTTCCTTGACCGCGACCGATACGAGCCGACAACCGCCAGGAACCGCCGAAATGACGATGGAACCGACATGCTCGGCGACCCGCTCCGCCGATGGCTGGACCTGATCGAAGGGCGGGATTCCATTCATGGTGCGTCCGGAAAAGGGGGCGACCGCCGAGTGAACAGCCTTTTCCAAGGCGTGGAAATCCAACAGGAGATCCTCCGAATCCAGATCAGGCCCGGCGACCACCACGGTGACCCGCCAATCGTGACCGTGGAGTTCCTCCATGACCCCCCCCACCGAGATTTGATGGGCGGCGGAGAATTGATGGTTCACTTCGATTTCGTACATGAATGCGATACTACCGATCCAGCCACCTTTCAACCGATCTCTCAACGATCACTCCCGACCCCGAAGCGGAATCCCGACGTGTCCAGCAATGATGCCCCCCTGATGCTCTCGATCTCCGGTGCCCGTGGCATCGTCGGTACTTCGATGACCCCGGAAACCGTCGCTCGGTTCGCTGCAGCCTTCGGGTCGATGCTTCGCGAGACGATCACCGATCGACCGCCGCGACTCGTGGTCGGACATGACGGACGTCGTTCCGGCGGCATGGTCTCCTCGGCGGCGATCGCCGGACTCTCCGCCACCGGGTGTGAAGTGATCTCCCTCGGGGTCACCACCACCCCCACCGTCGGCGTGATGATTCGAGACCTTGGATGCGACGGCGGAATCAACGCCACCGCCAGCCACAACCCGATCGCCTGGAACGGGCTCAAGTGCCTCGACTCCGACGGACTTGCCCCGCCGGCATCGATCGCGGATCGAATCATCGCCCGTTTCCGGGAGAATCGCATCGACTGGTCGGAGGGCGCGGACTGCGGGACGGTTTCACACCGTGACGACGCACCGGGTCTGCACGTCGAGAAGTCGACGGCGCTGGTCGATACCAAGGTGATTCGCAAACGCCGGTTCCGGGTGGTGCTCGACTCCGTCGCAGCCTCCGGCTGCGTGGCCGGTCGACAGCAACTGGAGGCTCTGGGTTGTGATGTGAACCATCTGCACGGCGAACCGACCGGCATCTTCCCACACACCCCGGAACCGACCGAAGCCAATCTGGTGGAGCTTGCAGCCGCAACCCGGGACGACCCCAACGCCGTGGTCGGCTTCGCCCAGGATCCCGACGCGGATCGCCTGGCGATCGTGGACGAGAACGGCCGCTACATCGGCGAGGAATACACCCTCGTCCTCGCCGCCCTCCGCATGATGCAACGACGCGGCGGCGGTCCGGTCGCGGCCAATCTCTCCACCAGTCGCATGATCGACGATGTCTGCGCCGGCTTCGAAGGGGCCAGCGTGATTCGCACCGCCGTCGGTGAGGCGAACGTGGTGCAGGGAATTCGCGCCAGCGGCGGATTCATCGGCGGTGAAGGAAACGGCGGCGTGATCGTGCCGGAAGTCTGCTTCATCCGGGACTCCCTCTCCACCATGGCTCTGGTGCTCGAGCTCCTCGCCACGGACCCCGAGGAACGCACGCTCTCCGAGATCGTCGATGCCCTGCCGAAGTACGCCATGATCAAGCGAAAGTGGGATCTGACCGCGATCGGTGGCAGGGAAGCGGTCGACGGAATCCTCGATCGAGTCCGCGATCACTGGAAGGACGGGATGGTGAACGATTCGGACGGGGTCCGCGTGGACATCGGGGATCGCTGGGTGCACGTCCGCCCGAGCAACACCGAGCCGATCATCCGACTGATCGCGGAGGCGCCGGACCTCGCCGCGGTCGAGGCCATCGCGGATGAGGCGGCCAGGGTCGCCGGCATCGGTTGATCGAAGATCGATTCAGCCGGCAGCGGTGGTGTCTTCGACCACCTTCCAGGTGAGTTCCGGGCCACCACAGTCGATTTCGACCATCAGGAATCCCGGCTGATGCCGCCTCGGCTTGAGGAGCGGCCAGAGGATCTTCGAATCGGTTTCGGGGAGACGGCGACTCTCGACCTCCTCCACCGGGACCCACTCCAGGGTGCCCTCCTCGAATTCCGTTCGCGGGAGTTCGGCCGGATCGATCCGCCGGGTCACTTCGAAGCAGAACAACATCCAGTGCATCTCATCCTGGTAGGCCTTTTCCGCCACCAGGGCCGTCATGCGGATCTGATCTTCAGGGATCTCGATCCCCGCTTCCTCGTGAATCTCGCGGAGAGCGCACTCATGGGGCGTCTCGCCTTCCGAGATCTCCATCTTCCCGCCGATCGGGGAATATCGCCCCGGATTCGGATGCTTCACGCGGTGGAGCATCAGAAGGCGATCATCCTCAGTCCAGAGATAGCACAACACCGCCATGCGGTAGGGCAGTTTGGTGGGTTCGTACCGAGGATCATTGAGGTCGCTCATGTCGTTCCTTCGCCGGATCTACCGGCGGTGTTCTGGGCTGCTTCGCGAAGAAGTCGCTTCATTTCACGGACCGCTTCCCGAATGCCAGTGAAGACCGCCCGGCTCACGATCGCGTGGCCGATGTGGAGTTCCCGGATGTTCGGAAGAGCCGCGATCGGCTGCACGTTGAAGTAATTGAGGGCATGACCGGCATTGAATCGCATGCCCGCCGCCACGATCGAACGCCCGGTCTCGGCCACCCCTTCGAGCGCCTTGGTCACCTCCGGGGCTTCGGCATCCCGACCGTGGGCGTGGAAGGCGTGGGCATAGGGACCCGTGTGGACCTCACAGACGGCGAATCCACAGTCCGCGGCGGCCTCGACCTGCCGAGGATCCGGATCGATGAAAGCGGAAACCGGGATGCCTTCGCCGGAAAGGCTTCGCACCACGGACTTCATTCGATCGGCCGCACCCGCGACGTCGAGCCCACCCTCGGTGGTCACCTCGTGCCGGCCCTCGGGGACCAGCATCACGATCTGAGGCCGGGTCTTGATCGCAATCGCGACCATCTCGTCGGTCGCCGCCATCTCCAGGTTGAGTTTGATCTGCACCAG
>CAJWFU010000127.1:0-6572 GCA_913031315.1 uncultured Phycisphaerae bacterium
CAGGGATATCATTGCCGTTCAGCTGCCATTGATAAGTGATGTTTTCGGCACCAATAGCCTCAGCTGAGAGAGTCAGAGCGCCACCCTCCACTAATGCAAGGTCTCCTGGTTGTTGTGCGAAGCTGAGCGGGTTTTCGATGCCTTCCACTGCAAAATTCTGCTCCCAATCGACAGCTTCAGGGCTATTGATGATCACTGCCTGACCTACGCTGATAATCGGCTCTGAAGGCGACCATAGTCCATCGACGAAAATAGCAGGATTCTCGACAGTGCCATCCAGGTTGATACCGCCTACCGTGGTTCCGGAAGGTGGATTAAAACCAAGGTCAGCAGAAATAAGACCGCCCGCCGCCAAACGGCTTCCCCGAGCAGATTCGCCTTGTGGGATAAAATTATTCAGTGAACCAACAAGCGGCTTGCCAAAAGTAAACCACTGGTAAGCCTCAGGAGAATCAATTCGAGCTCCATCTCCGGGTCGTACTCGACTTCGTCGCTGAATTCCCATTCATCGACCTTGCCGAAGATCATCATCGCGATCCGAAGGGCCACCGTGGTGACCACGATCAGTCCGATGATCGCCACGATGTAGATCGTGATGTCGCCTCGGCTCATGGCCACGATCTTCGGCGACGCGGCGGCCAGAAGCATCACCAGCCACGGGTTGTTCGGCTGCTCGGTCAGCAATTGATCGAAGACGCGGAAGGCACCGCCGATCACCAGGCCGTAGAGACCCGCCATCCAGAGGCCGCCGTCATGAAAGGCGTTGCCGATGATGCTCGGTCCCCAGTTGACCTTGCCATCGACCCACTCGCCCCGATCGCGGGGAAGGAACTCCCCGAGGGCCGTCGGCTTGTCGGGCCACCAGTCGCGGGGGATGGGATTCGAGAGCACGTACCGAACGGTATGGAAGTAGTCGGGGCTCGCTTTGCGGTTGAACTCCTCGATGCAGAGAAGGGCAACCGTGATCGCATCCTCGTTCAGCCAGTCCTCGGCGTAGGAGCTCGTCTCGAGTCGGAATTCGAGGAGCTGCTTGATTCGATCCATCGCGACGCCGGAGTCGGCGTCACCATTGAAGTCGTGTCTAAATCCGGAATAGACCAGGATGAGGAAGATCACTCCGATGCCGAGGGCGGTCATTCTTCCAATCGTCGCGGTGGGTCTGGAGTAACGCCAGCTTCCCCAGTACCAGGCGATGGGAATCGCGACCACCGCGGCGAACAGCGGGTGGCGTCCCGATCCGAAAAGGGCGGTGAAGACCGCGATCATCAAGGCCCCGCCAGCCATCGCGAGATACATCACCATCAAGGGGTTTCGGAGCCAGGCGAAGATGAAGAGGGCGACCGCGGCGGCGGGCAGGAGTTTTCCAAGATTGTTGACGATCTGTCCGACCACCGGAATGTCGATTGGAAGGGCGGAAGCGAAGAGTCCCAGGATCGCTGAGATCCCACCGATGGTGGTGATCGTCGCGATGTTTGCGGGTGGCGACTTGCGCCACAACTTGTGGGCCACCCTGACCGGCGCCCGCCAGCGGTTGTAGGACCACCAGAAGCAGGTGAAGAACAGAGCCGTCGCCGCGAACAGGAGGACCACGTCCATCGCGATCTGGTTTCCGCGGTAGAGCTGACGCACCCCGGTGGTGAGACCGGCGACCCCCATGAAGTTGGAGACACCGATCACGAACAGGTGCTTGCTCGAGACGAGATCCTCGCCCTTGCGCAGATAGTTCCAGAGGATCACGGCCACGGGGGCGATGAGCGTCACGAAGCCGAAGATGATGAGTGCGGTGTCGATCGCTCGGATCTCGAGGGTGGAGTCAGGCCATTCGTACTTCGTGACCGGCGTCACGAAGCGTCTTCTCGCGTCGCGCAAGTTCGAGGTCGCTCTCGACCATCATGGCGGCGAGTTCTTCGACGCTGGTGCGAGGCTCCCAACCGAACTTGGTCTTGGCCTTGGTCGGGTCGCCCAGAAGCTCGTCGACCTCGGCGGGTCGGAAGTAGCGGGGATCGACTTCGATGAAGTCCTTGGAGTCGAGACCGACTTGTGCGAAGCACAGATCGGCGAACTCCTGCACGGAGATCATCTTCCCGGTGGCGATGACGAAGTCATCGGCTTCCGGTTGCTGGAGCATCATCCACATCGCCTCGACGTAGTCGCCGGCGAATCCCCAGTCCCGCTGGGGGGACAGGTTGCCGAGGAAGAGCTTGTCCTGCATGCCGAGCTTGATCCGTCCCACGGCCCGGGTGATCTTGCGGGTCACGAAGGTCTCCCCTCGGCGGGGACTTTCGTGGTTGAACAGGATGCCACAGGATGCGTGCATCCCGTAACTCTCCCGGTAGTTGACGGTCATCCAGTGACCCATGACCTTCGCCACGCTGTACGGCGACCTGGGGTGGAAGGGCGTGGTTTCCCGCTGGGGCACCTCCTGGACCAGGCCGAACATCTCGGAGCTCGAAGCCTGGTAGTAGCGGACCTGCTTGCCGGCCCAATCCTGATAGGCGCGGATTGCTTCGAGAAGCCGAAGGGTCCCCGTACCGACGACGTCGGTCGTGTATTCCGGCTGATCGAAACTCACTCGGACGTGGCTCTGGGCCCCGAGGTTGTAGACCTCGTCCGGCTTCACATCCTGAACGAGTCGCATGAGACCGGCGCTGTCGGAAAGGTCACCGAAGTGGAGACGAAGGCGGACCTCATTGTCATGAGGGTCGTCGTAGATGTGATTGATGCGGTTCGTGTTGAAACTGGAGGATCGACGAATGACCCCGTGAACCTCATAGCCTTTGGCCAGGAGGAATTCCGCGAGGTAACTGCCGTCCTGTCCGGTGATACCGGTGATCAGGGCGCGTCGGGGGGGCTGACTGGTCATCTTTAGGGACTCCAAGGGACGATCACGAACCGTAGGCGTTGCACGGTAGTATCGGCCTCTCTTCCGTGAGGCTTTTGTGGTTCCTCGATGATCTGCAGGTTGTTTTTGAACTGGCGGCTCCTTCGAAGGATGGCCGCCAATTTCGAGGCATGAAGTGGTCAGAATCGACCGATGAGATCGATGCGGAAGGATGTCGACCAAATACTGGCCGATCGGCCAGCGGAGTAGCAATGGAACTCAAAGACAAGACCGTGGTCGTCACTGGTGGAGCCGGATTTCTCGGCCGATCCGTGCTTCAAGGACTGAAAGACCGAGGTGCCGGTCGGATCATCGCGCCGCGGAAGGCCGATTACGACCTCGTCCACGAGGAAGCTGTGGATCGCTTGTACCGGGACCACGATCCAGATGTGATTCTTCATCTGGCGGCCGAGGTCGGTGGTATCGGTGCCAATCAGGACAATCCAGGGCGCTATTTTTACGCCAATATGGCCATGGCCCTCCATCTCGTGGAACGGGCTCGGATCCATATTGAATCCGGCCGCGATTTCAAATTTGTCCAGGTCGGCACTATCTGCGCTTATCCCAAGTTCACTCCAGTGCCGTTCCGTGAAGAAGAGCTCTGGAGCGGCTATCCGGAAGAGACCAACGCACCCTACGGAATCGCCAAAAAAGCGGCCATGGTCATGCTTGATGGCTACGCCCGCCAGTACGGGTTGCGATCGGCCTACCTGCTCCCTGTGAATCTCTACGGGCCGTTTGACAACTTTCACCTCCACACCAGCCATGTCATTCCCGCCTTGATTCGAAAGTGCGTGGCGGCCATTGAGGATGGGCAGGATCACATGGAGTGCTGGGGAACCGGTTCTGCAAGTCGGGAGTTCCTCTACGTCGACGACTGTGCCGAGGGGATCCTTCGGGCGGCCGAGGCCCTTGATGAACCCATTCCCGTGAATCTCGGGACCTGCATGGAGATCACGATTCGTGAGCTGGCCGAGTTGATCGCCCGCCTCACGGGCTTCGAGGGCGAGATTCGCTGGGACGCGACCAAGCCTGACGGGCAGCCACGTCGCTGTCTCGACACCAGCCGAGCCGCGGAGCTGTTCGATTGGCGAGCTCAGGTCGGATTCGAGGACGGTCTGCGTCAGACGATCGACTGGTTCCGTCGGAATCGGTCGTCGATCGAGGCGGCGGAGAAGGCGGCCGGAGGTTGAAGCCATGAGAGTTCTCATGATCAATCAGGTCTTCTACCCCGATGTGGCTGCCACGGCACAGCACGGCCACGATCTGGCCCGCGATCTGGTCTGCCACGGTCACGATGTGACGGCGATCGCTTCGCGTTCGATCTACGGTCGAAAAGGCGCTGCGCTTCCATCCGAGGAGGTCGTGGACGGCATTCGAATTCATCGAGTCGGTCGATCCCTTTTCGGGAAGGCTGGCATCACCGCTCGCATCGCCGATTTCTTCATCTTCTACGTGGCTGCGACCCTCAAGGCTCTGATGCTGCCGAGGCATGACGTGGTCATCTGCTTCACGACGCCGCCGTTCATCTCCGCGGTGGGCCCGATCCTTCGGCGATTCAAGAAGACTCGATTCGTCTATTGGGTCATGGATCTCTATCCCGACCTGCCCATTGCCTGCGGTGTGATGAAGCCGGGTTCCCTCGCGAGTCGCTTCTTCGAATCTCTGAACCGCCGTTGCCTGAAAGCGGCGGATGCCGACGTGGTCCTCGGGCGATGCATGGCTGATCTGGTCCGGTCCAAAGGGGTGCCGGAAGACAAGATCCGCATGATCGGTGTCTGGAGCGACCAGGAAGAGGTTCGGCCGGTTCCGCGAGACGAGAACTCGTATCGCGCGGAATGGAAGATCGAGGACCGGATGCTGGTCATGTATTCCGGCAACTTCGGCATCGGTCATGACGTGGCGACCTTCCTCGAAGCGGCCAGGTCACTCCAGCATGACGACGGCATACGTTTCGCCTTCGTCGGCGGTGGAAAAAAGAAAGCCGAGGTCGAAGCGTTCGTGGCGGAACACGGGCTCGAATCGACCTGCATCATCGCGCCGTACCAACCCCGTGAACGACTCGATGAACTTCTGAGCGCGGCGGACCTGCATCTGGTGAGCCTGCTGGAAGGGGTGGAGGGAATCATGGTTCCCTGCAAACTCTTCGGGATTCTCGCCGCGGGGCGACCGGCGCTCTACATCGGCAGCGAGAAGAGTGAGATCTCCCGCGTGGTGGTCGAGAACGATTGCGGGGCGAGCGTTCGCCAAGGCGACGTCGAGGGTCTCGTGGAGGTGATTCGCGGGTTTGCAGACGACCTCACGGCCAGAGAAGCCGCCGGAGAACGCGCCCGCCGTGCCCTGATCGAGGAACACGGTGCGGACCATCGACTCGCGGCATGGCGACGCCTGCTCGAGGAGATCACGAAAACCACGGCGGCATCCCCCGCCCGCCAAGGAGAGACACGAGCGTGATCAAGTACGTTTTCATCCAGAACGAACCGTTCCTTCTTCCCAAGGTGCTCGACAAGTACCTTCGTGATCATCATGACACGACCGCCGGCATCAACATCCAGTCGGTCGCGCAAGGGAAGCGCACGGTCTTCGAGACCGCGATGGAACTTCGAAAGCTCTACGGGTTCGGGTACTTCCAGTGGAAGCTCCGCAAGTACCTCCTGAAGAAGGTGCTCGCGAAGGTGGAGAACGACTGGCTGGGTTCCACCCGGCGATGTCATTCCGTGCGGGCGGTGGCGCAGAAGTACGGGGTCGAAGTCACGGAAGCGGTCGATGTCAACAGTGACGAGTTTCTGGAGCATCTTCGTGAGCGAAAGGTCGAGTTCATCCTTTCGATCTCGGGCACCCAGCTCTACAAGAAGCGACTTCGAGAACAGACCCCGAAGGGAATCGTGAACTGCCACGGAGCGTTGCTTCCGAAGTACCGCGGTCTGATGCCCAGTTTCTGGACGCTCGCCAACGGTGAGAAGGAGGGGGGCGTCAGCGTCCACTTCGTCGATGCGAAGCTCGACAACGGGCCGATTCTGGTGCAGAAGCGGTATCGCATCAATCCCTGGGACTCGTTGGAGGATCTGATGGCCCGTTCAAAGGACCTTGCGGCGGAAGCCATTCTCGAATGCGTTCGTCTGGTCGAAGCCGGCGATCCTCCGCTGATCGAGAATCGGGCGGAGGATGCGACTCACTTCTCGATGCCCACCCCGGAGGATCTTCGGAGACTTCGGGCCGGAGGTCATCGGCTCGTCTGAACCCACCATGTCAGATCCCGACCTCGAATCCGGCCCGCGCGAGTCCCGATCCCAGGGAGGGATGCTCAACGCGCTGAGTTACGACATCGAGGACTGGTTTCATCTGGTCGACATCGATTCGGTCGCGAACACCGCCGACTGGCCCGGATTCCCCTCGATCGTCGAACGCCGCACGGACGAGATCCTGGGCATCTGCGACGAGTTCGGGGTCCGCGCGACCTTCTACTTCCTTGGATGGATCGCGGATCGCTACCCCCAGCTGGTCCGGCGGGCGGCGGAAGCGGGACACGAGATCGGCACGCATTCGTACTGGCACCGAAAGGTCTCCGATCTCGACCAAGACACCTTTCGCGAGGATCTTCGAAGATCGATCGATGTGATCGAGGATGCCGGTGCCACCCAAGTCACATCCTTCCGGGCGCCGAGTTTCTCGATCACGCCGGGAACCGAAT
>CAJWFU010000128.1:0-6570 GCA_913031315.1 uncultured Phycisphaerae bacterium
CGGCCAGAGGTCGTCTCAACCACACCACCCCCTCGGAGCAGGCGTCAAGTCTCGTTCTCATATGAAGATGCCTCCGCATCGCCGATGCGGAAGAGGCTCGGCTCGCGGTCCGATTCCCGACGGTTCTGCAACATCTGCGCCCGTCCGGGAATCATCCGGGCGGCCTCAAAACCGGGCACGAGCGAACCAGAGATCCGCCAGCCACGTCACCACACTCTCCGAGTTGGGGCTCATCGCTCCATGAGCGTCATGAATTTTCCGGTGCGTGTTGCAGTCATGCCGCTTCCGAATGGAGGGGCACCACTTCGTGCAGACCGGGCGATGAAAAGCAGCAGCCGTCAGGCGCCGTGGTGTTCCTTCCAGAGCCGAACGGCTTCTGGCACCCTCGGATAGATCGGCCGGAGTCGGGCGGGATCGAAGGCGATGATCAGATCCTCCCGCGAGGATTCCGGCGTTGCCCGCAGGGCGATTCGAGCGAGAACCTCTGGATCGAACCGAGGTTCGATGACGGGAATCCCGGCCGCTTGGAAGAACAGCTGCCACTCGTCCATCAAGTGATCATCCGCCAGCACTCCATCCAGGCCGTGGGTCGGGGAGTCCCGGAGTCCGGGCAGACCCTTGATTCGCCAATCCTCCGATGAGCTGTTGCGACTGAAGTGAGTCAGCCATCCGGAACCATTGCGAGTCGCCGCGATCACCGCGACTTCACCCACCAGCTCCGATTCTGCGGTGCCCAGCGTGGAGGCGACGGCGACGTCGGCACCCGGGACACCGATGACCGTCGCCCCGGCCGTCTCTGCGATGGCCTGGGCGGCCGCGATCGATACGCGAAGGCCGGTGAACCCTCCGGGCCCCAGATCCACTGCCACGCTTCGCAGGTCCCGAGCCCGGATTCCGGCCGCGATACAGGCGGATTCGATGGCCGGCAGGAAATCATCACGATCACGTCGACCACCCGCGACCATTCGGACGTGCGTGTTTCCATCGGCATCGAGCAACGCGACCCCCCCCTCTCTCTGGGAGAGTTCGAGGGCGAGCAGCGGTCGCTCGATCACGGGTTCGACGCTCAAACCGATGGCTCGATGGAAGCGATCGGGAAGGCCGCGAACATCGCCGATTCAACCGTCGGAGACGGATCCGACAGATTCAAAGGCAGCACCGCTCCGCGCTCGTGATCGGAATTAAGCAGAATCGTCCGGGGACCTCCGATCGCCACCCCTGCTTCCACGAACGCATGCCCGAGGCAGAAAAGGGAGACATCCCACTCCTTGGCGATCTCCTCCGTCTGAACGTCGGCTTGCCCTCGCCCCCAGACCATCATCCAGGCACTTCCGCGCAACGGTTCATAGTCGGCGTCGACCAGATCTCGATCGAGAATCTCGAGGTCGAAGTTCGGCATCATCGCCGGACCGGGCAGTGAATGAGCACACAGGACCCCATTGGAGGTCCGAGCCGCCAGAGGCATCGCACGTACGAACTCGCCCACCGCCGTCGCCACCAGATCCGAATCGTTTCCGAAGACACGTATGAGACCTTCATCGAACTGCGTGGTCATGCACCCGCCGCCCTTGGACACCGAGTGACCGGCCATCTGAGCAAGTTCGTGATTGGCCAGCAGGACATGCACTCGGGTGGGATGAGCGAGGACGAGCCCCGCGATCTTCACGAGCATCCGGTAGCTCAGGTCGACGCCATCGTTCAACTGATCGCCATGGATGAGCTCTTGAAGCACGAGGTGATCCTCGAGATTTCGGTCAAGCGCCGCATGATGCACCAGCCTGGCAAGATTCTGTGGATTGTCGTGGAGATCACCGGTCACCAGAAGGCGTCCCGATCCTTCGATCATCGATACGGAACCGCGACGATTCGTCGCCTCGCGCATCGCCGCCGCCGCCTCGGCAAGACGGGCCGCCACGGCTGCGCCGTCTCGGTCATCGATCGGGGTGACCCCCGTCATCTGGACACCTCGCCGATCACGTCAAGAGTTCCCGCACCCGTCGCGGTGGAAACCTCCACCCCGGTGCTGAGCAGAGAAGTGGGCTGACCCACGATCCGGATCCGGATCACCGCATCGAGCTGATCACCCGCCACCGGGGTGGCGGAAACCAATGATGCCTCCACCGCCGGATCGAGGCTGCGAACCGCGAGGCTGCTTTGCCACTCGGGCTTGTCGACCACCCCGCGGCCCCGCGGGTTGTAGTGGTCGAGTTGAATCGAGACGTCGCGGGTCTCATCGGGCGCAACCCGTCCGAGATCGACCAGGTCGTCAAGCATGATCCAGCGACGATCGAAGCGTTGGGGATCACGCTTGCTCCCCGTGTTTTCGTTACGGACCCGACACGGCACGATCGGACAATCGGCTCGGTCGGTGGTGAAGACCCACCACTTCGGAATCGCCCCCGCTGCCATCCCCTGGATCGACCAGCGAATCTCGTAGGCGTTCCTGGGTTCATCCGTCGCGGGGTCGAAGTCGGCGAAGACGGGTGCCCCCCCGTTGGATGCCACCACACGGAAGGGCCGACCGTCGATTGATCGAAGTCGGATGCTGCCCTGATCGGTTCCCTTCAACGCCGAGGCGAAGGCCGGCTCCGGCTGAATCGGCAGCGTGACCATTCCCTGGAGTTTCACGATCGATGGCTGAGCCATGCCTTCCAGCTGCACGAAGACCTTCGCGCTCTTCTCTCCGGGTTGCAATGGCGCATCCAGAGAAGCTTCGAGCCGGACCGTTTCGCCCGCGTCCACCATTCGGCCTTCAAGATCACTCAGCGTGGTACAGACGCAGCTCGGCGTGATCTTCAGAATCCGGACCGCTTTCGATCCACCATTGGTGATGGCGAACGACCCTTCATTGATCGAGCCCGGTGATACCGCACCGAAGTCATGGAGCGCGGGAACGATGGTCAGCGGACCCCCCGCCGAAACAGTGTCGATACGACCACTCTGAATGGCGACCGACGGCGTCGAGACGGTGTCCTGCGGAACCATGGGCGCCGTGACCCGGGCCGTTCCATCCCCCGTCCCGTCTGATGCGACAGGGACCTCTGGAGTCTCACCACAGCCCACGAGCAGGATCAAGGCCACGGAGGCGGATCGGAAGATCCCGGCGGTCTTTTTCAAACGGTGTCTGGTGATCATGCAAAACATTCTAGAGGCTGAAAACCCGCCCGGATCCGGGGCATGGACCTGAATCGCCGATCCGAGCGAAGCGTAAAACTTTCTCAGACCGAAAAAGAAAACGAGCCCGGTTCTGATTGGGAACCGGGCTCGTTCGATTGTCTGAACCGAGATCTGCTCAGCAACCCCAGTTGGAGATCAGGAACCCGAGGTCCCCGGCGTCAACGATGCCGTCTTCGTTGAAGTCCGCAAAGCTGTTCGTGGCACCCCACTGGGTGATGAAGATCCCGATGTCCCCACCCGACACGCAGCCGTCGCCATTCAGGTCGTACGGGTTCGGCGGAGGACCGCAGTCCTCGGGAAGGTCGGCAGGGATGATCTTGAAGAGCCGTCCACCGGAGTGCGACAGCACGTACATCTCACCGTTGGCATCCTCGCCGAAACTCGAGATCGAGTTGATGTTCAGACCACTGGTCGAGGAGCGAAGATCACTGGTTCGACTCTGAACGGAGAGGCTGTCGTTCTTGTTGGGCGTCGCCGACCAGAAGTTGGCCGTACCGTAGTCCGCGAAGATGTAGGTTCCCTGCTCGTCCGGGAGAGCACAGCCGCGATAGGGATAGCCGCCCGTGATCGAGTAGCCGCCCGCGGAGTTGTGCAGGTACTGGTACTGCGGTTCGAAGAACGGCCCGCTCGAGCCACAGGAGCTCGAATAGGCGCTCTGTCCTTCGCGACACTTCCAGCCGAAGTTGAGACCCGAGATTTCGCCTTCACGAATGAAGTTCACTTCCTCGCGGGCGTTCTGGCCGACGTCGGCGATCCAGAGATCACCCGTCTCGCGGTCGAACGCACATCGCCAGGGGTTTCGAAGTCCGTAGGCGAAGATCTCGTCATCGCCGGTCACGCCCACGAAGGGATTGTCCGCGGGAATCGAGTAGGGCGTTCCGTTGTCCACGTCGATGCGGAGGATCTTCCCAAGCCGCTGGTTGGTGATGTCCTGCCCGCGATTGCCCGGGTCGCCACCGGAGCCGCCATCACCCGTGAAGATGTAGAGGAGGCCATCGTTGGGACCGAAGCTGATGAAGCCACCGTTGTGGTTGGTGTACGGCTGATCGAAGGACATGATCGTCAGCGCGCCGGCGGTCGATGCGTGGTCCGCATCGGCGCCTCGGCTGTATCGACGAATGTAGGTGTCACCATTGCCCGCGGTCGCGGTGTAGCAGACATAGAAGTAGCCGTTGTTCTGATAGTCGGGGTGGAAGGCCAGCCCGAGCAGACCACGCTCGTCGTTGGTGCTGCTGCCACCGGTCACGAGGGAGTCGATGTCGAGGAAGTAATCGCTGTTGAGCGTTTCCGTCTCGAGGTCGAGGATCCGGATCTTCCCCAGTTTTTCGACGATGAACAGTCTCTGATCATCACCAGGGGCATGGGTCGCGAAGGTTGGTCGCACTAGACCGGAGGTGACAAGCCGGGTGGCCATTTCCTGGGCGGATGCGATACCCGGCAGGAGGATAGCGGCGGCGGCGGCAGTGGCGAGGACTCGACGGCGAATCGACATCGGTGCTTCCGATCTGGCAAAGGGGACAGAGGAGAGAGGACGAATCTTCGTCCGGACATCAATCAGACGCACCAATCACCGCCCGGGTTCCCCGATTCGGCAAGCGAGCTTCTGACCTCTTTCACAATAGCACCCCCCCCGCCAAAGACCGCTGGAGACCTTGATTTCTTCCCAAGAGGTTCATTCAAAGAAATCAGGGTCCGGGTTATTCCGTGGGGGTTCAGCGTGCAATTCGATCTGAAGCCACTCGGACCCGGCCAACCATGGTCCGATAGTCTGAAACCGCCTCATCCAGCGCCACCTGATTCTGATCCCGAATCGCCTCGGCGAGGGCCGGCAGCACCACCGCCCCGTAGCCACTGTCCCGATCGCTGG
This sequence comes from uncultured Phycisphaerae bacterium, assembly GCA_913031315.1. Taxonomy (GTDB): domain Bacteria; phylum Planctomycetota; class Phycisphaerae; order Phycisphaerales; family SM1A02. The sequence goes on from CAJWFU010000128.1 coordinate 5,045, forward strand.
CTGCGAATTCGTTGCGGTACCACGGACGCCCGGGAAGGCCACCGGCGTCGAGCCAGGCGCGATCGAAGGCGATGAGACTCCGGGAGACCGCGGGATCGTCGGTTTTGATTTCAGCGAGCCGGGATGCCGCTTGCTCGCAGGCGAGTCTCGCCCGCTCGATCTCGACCCGGAGACCGGAGAAGTCGGCCGTCAATCCTGCGTTCTGAATTGATACCGCATAGGCGTCGAGCCGATCGGGCAAGCCCACCACCGCCGGCCGAGGATCGATCGGAGGAATCGATGAATCGGCAAGGTCCGCGACCAACGCCGCGGTGATTCGTGACAACATCAATGCCCCTGCATAATCCTCGCCGACGGTCGCGCGATACCAGGCCAGGGTGTCATAGTTCGAGTGATACGCGGTCCCCGGACTTCCTCCGGCCGCCAGCGAGATGCAGGGCACGCCGACGTGACAGAGAAAACCGACGTGATCACTGCCCCCGCCCAGATCACCGACCAAATCACCGACCAGATCGCCGACCGACGACTGGCCGGATTTTCCAGACCAGGTCTCCAACACCGTTCCATCCTCTCCGGGCTGCGAAACCAGGCCCGCAGCCTGGATCACCGCACCAGCGAGCGACGGCGTTGCAGAGGAGCGAAAGCGAGTTCCCATCGCCGCCATGTCGAGGTTGATGTACGCCACCGCATTTCGTCCGAGTCGATCCGCCTCCGCCTCGACCCACTCGCTGGAACCGATGATGCCGAACTCCTCCGCCCCCCAGGCGGCGAAGACCACCGTCCGACGAGGACGAAAACCCTGCTCCGCGGCCCGGGCAAAGGCCTGTGCGGTCTCCATGAGGACGATCATCCCCGCGAGCGGGTCCGCCGCCCCGAATCCCCAGGCATCATGGTGACAACCGACGATCACGAGTTCCTCCGGAGACTGTTGACCCCGCAAGACACCCAGCACATTCGCGGTCGGCATGATCGCCCGCTCCTGCTCGACCTCCAGGCGAAGTTTCAGCGGCCCGCCCTCAAGGCGACACGGGACATCAAGCCCTCCATTCCAATCGGCGAGGCCGAAGGCATCCACCGTCGGTCCCTTCATGGCGGCCATGATCCGATTGGCCGCGGCGTAACCGATCGGCTGCACGGGGATCTCCGGAAGACCGACCGCGTCGATCTCAAGACGCTCCACATCCCCCCGTGCCGCGCGGAACGGGGTCAGCGGATCACCCTTGTACGGCAGGGTCATGATCGAGCCCCGTTGAATGCAGGTCTCGTTGGCCCATCCGCCGTTCGGCCAGGTCGGTCCCCGGTCCTCGCCACTGTCCGCAGGATCGAGGAAGATCACGAGTCCGGCCGCGCCGGCCTCCTCCGCGAACTTGGCCTTGAAGCCTCGGTAGTTCCCGCCGTAACGCGCCAGAACGATCCGCCCGGTGCAATCGATTCCGAGCTCACGCAGCCGTTCGAAGTCCTCGAGCCGTCCGCGATTGGCGTACACCACTCCGGCTTCCACCTCGCCGCTGCCCGAATAGGCATTC
>CAJWFU010000129.1:0-6566 GCA_913031315.1 uncultured Phycisphaerae bacterium
GGTTGGGCCAAGGCGGGTCGCCTGGTCGGCAACGGTCCGTTTCGTCTGGCTCGCTGGCGATATCAACGGGACTGCCGATTCGAACGCAACGAGCATTACTGGAACACCGACGCGGTACCGCTCGATTCGATCGAAGCGGTGGTGATCGAGGATCCGAACACCGCGATCATGGCGTTCCAGTCCGGCGACGTCGACTGGCTGCCCGACGTGACCGCGGAGCAGAAGTCCGATCTCCTCGCCGAACGTCTCGCCTACGACGCGACCCATGCGGAGGAGATCGCCCGGCGACGAGCGGCCGGCGAATCGATGGAGGACATCCTGCCGACGCTTCCCGCCCCGGGTCCGGGTGAACGACGCGATCTCCACGCCCTCGATGCCTTCGGCACCGACTACTTCCAGGTCTACTCGGCCGAGTCGCTCGCGGACGGACGGCCCAACCCGCTCGCGGACAACCGCGTCCGTCGCGCCCTCGCGATGGCCATCGACAAGCAGGCGATCAGCGAACGCGTGACCCGGATCGGCGAACGACCCGCGACCACCCTGGTGCCGCCCGGCTCGGTGGTGGGATACCAGGGGCCGGCCGGCCTTCCCTTCGATGCCGATCGTGCCCGCGGCGAACTCGATGCCGCGGGTTGGATCCTCGAAGCCGATGGCGTCCGACGACGTGACACCGGCGAAGCGTTCCCCACGATCGAAATCCTGTATTCCACCGGAAGTCCGCGCTATCGGGGGAACTCCCTCGCCCTTCGCGACATGTGGCGACGAGAACTCGGAATCCCGGTTGAAGTGCGGGGCCGTCCGGGCAAGGACTATCGCGAGCGGGTCGAAAAGGGTGAATTCATGGTGGCCCGCGGCGGCTGGTTCGGCGACTACGGTGATCCGACCACCTTCCTCGACATGCACAAGACCGGGGACAGCAACAACCATCGGGACTACTCCAATCCCAACGTCGATCGCCTGCTCGGCGAAGCGGCGACCACGTCGGATCCAGAACGGCGGTTCGAGTTGCTGGCGGAAGCCGAGCGAATCGTGGTCGAGGAAGATCTCCCGCTGATTCCGATCGCGAACTACAAGACGCTCTACATGTACGACCCCACGCAGGTCCGCGGGTTCACCCACCACCCGCGACTCGAACAACACCCCGCCCGCTGGCGGGTCGAGTAGACGGACGAAAAATCTCACGAGCCGGGGCGGAAAGTGGCGGACATCACAAACGGTGGCCTTGTAACGCCTTAAGCCTGATAACCCGCGATTTCCCGGGTTTTTCGGTCTGCCGACCGCCCAAGCCGCCCGCTCCGTTCTTCGCGAATCCGTAGTCTCCGGTCAGCCCGTACTTCCGGCTTGACTCGCGAGCAGAGTTCGCACGCCGTCACCAACGAGTGGTTCCCGCCACTCATGACCGAAGGAGATTCACCGATGTTCCACCCCCGAGAAATGCGCGGTCTGGCCGCGGCGACACTGATTCTGACGGCCACGCCCGTGGCCATGGCCGACGTCACCGGTGCCTACGTGGTTCGCTACACGGTCACGGCCGAGGATTTCGGCGGGACTGAAGTCACGGTCAACGTCGCAGATATCTACCTGACATCCGACGATCCCAACGACACGGTCTTGAACGCGTACGACCTGTCGATCACCGATGCCGGCAAGGTGCCCTACTTCCAGAGCTCGGCCGGCACTGGCTGGCTGCCCAACAACGCAGGCGGTCTCTTCGACACCGCCGCCGTTCGCTCCGCCGACTCGTTCATCACCGTGGGTGGCTTCGCGCAAGGTGTCACTTTCCCCGAACAGACTCCCGGTGCTGGTACCGGTTCCGGTATCGACCCGAATTTCGGTGGCGATGGTACGGACTACCCCGGCGACCTCGCCGGCTGGTTCAACGGTTCGCCCCCGAGCCTCAACGGCCAGGTCGGCCAGATCGCCCGTCCTGATGGCGGCTTCGGGCTCGGCGTACTCATCGGTCGATTTTCCTATGCGGGCCCATTCAACCTCAACGGTTCCAACCTCAGCGTGACCTGGAACCAGGGTCTTGGAACCCCAGGAAAACAGCAGCTGTTCGTGATGTCCGATCCGGTCGACTGCAACGCAAACGGCATTCCGGATGACCAGGACATCCTTGACGGAACCTCGGCGGATTGCGACGGCAGTTTCGTCCCCGACGAGTGCGAGATCGCCGATGGGACCGCACTGGACTGCAATCAGAACGGCATCCCGGACCAGTGCGAGATCAATGAAGGAACCGCCGGAGACTGCAACGAGAACGGCGTTCCCGACGACTGCGATGTCGCCGACCCTGCCAACGACTACAACCAGAACGGTGTTCCCGACAGCTGCGAAGGCCTGACCGTCCCCGGCGACTTCGAGTCGATCGCGGACGCGATCGCGACCGCTCCCGTCGGTTCGGTGGTCTTCGTCGAACCCGGCTTCTACGATCAGCCGATCGTGCTCGACCGCGCCGTGGCGATCGTCGCCTCGGACGGCCCCGGATCGACCAAGCTCGACGGCTCGAAGAGCCTCGGTCCGGTCGTGATTGTCGACAACGCCCCGTCGGGCGCGGTCCTCGCGGGCTTCACGATCCGCGCCGGCGACCCGTCCGGTGAGCATCCGATGGGTGGCGGCATCGTCGGGGTCGATTCGTACGCGACGATCACGGACTGCGTGATCGTCGGCAACACCGGCATGGAAGGTGGCGGCCTTCGTTTCGAGGGGGGGTATCCCACCATCACTGGATGCGAAATCCGCGAGAACCTGTCCTACGGCCCGGGTGGCGGACTCTGGAGTATCGGCTTCGAGATGACCGACTGCACGATGGAGTCCAACATCTCGCTCACCGGCGTCGGGCACGCCGTGGCGACTCGAGACGGCTATCTGGCGAATACATCCCTCACCAACCACGGAGCGGACGGAACGGTGCTGGAGAGTTCGAGCGACCTGTTCAACGGACTCGTTCCGATCGGAACGACGCTCCAGGACTGCACGATCTCGAACAATGGTGGAACTGGCGCATCAGGGTTTCTCTACATCCTTGGATCCTTCGTCGGAGACAACGGCGGAGACGGCGTCGTGGAGGCGTGGCAGATCCGTGACTCCACCATCAGCGGCAACGGTGGAATCGGATACCGGGGCACGGTCCTCGATCCGGAGTATTTCACCGACAACATCATCTGCGGCAACACCGAAGGCGCCCTGGAAGGCACCGACCCCGTAGAGCTCCTTGGCTTCGGCAACATCATCCTCGACGGCCGATGCCCCGACCTCATCGTGCCCGACGACGCCGACACCATCCAGCTGGCGATCGACACCTCCATCGACGGCGAACGGATCGTGGTTCGACCGGGCGAGTACACCGAGCCGGACATCGACCTCCTCGGCCGCGACATCGAACTCCTCTCCTCGGAAGGGCGAGACGCCACGATCATCAACGGCAACCTGATCGCTCGGTCCGGTGAGCCCGCCACCACGCTCGTTCGCGGCTTCACGGTGCAGAACGGCGATGGGCTCCTGGTTCCGGTGGGGGCCGGCGGTGGACTCTTCATCGACGGTGGCTCGAGCCCCACGATCGAGGAATCCGCCTTCATCGACAACGCCGCAAGCAACGGCGGCGGCATCTTCGTCAACGGTGGCTCGACCACCATTCGCGACACGATCGTCGCCGACAACGAAACCGATTCCTTCGGCACCGGTGGCGGCGGGATCTATCTGGCATCGGGGACCCTGACACTCGAGCGCGTGCTCGTCTCCGGGAACTCGATCGTCCTCGCCACCGATAACCGCGGGGGCGGCGTCTACGTCGACGGCGGAGCCGAGCTCACCCTGATCGACACTACGATCTGCGACAACGTCCGCGAGAACCTCGCGAACTTCGGCGTCGTCAGCGATCAGGGCGGTAACACCATCTGTCTCGCCAACGACTGCGACGAGAACGGCATCGAGGACGCCTCGGACATCGGCGACCTCGGTCGGCCCGACTGCGACGGCAACCTAATTCCTGACGACTGCGACCTCGTGAACGGCGCCGCCGACTGCGACGAAAACGGTATCCTCGACTCCTGCCAGATCGCGGACGGGTCGAGCGACGACTGCAACGAGAACAGCGTCCCCGACGAGTGCGAACTCAATGCGAGACCACTCGATTTCATCTTCGCGGTGGACACGACGGGCAGCATGGCCGATGACCTGTCCCTGCTCGCCAGCGGCATCGCCGAAATCACCGCCATCCTCACCGACGACGACAGGATCGGTCTCATCGAATTCAAGGACGACGCCATCGTGACGGTACCGATGACGTCCGACATCTCGTCATTCACTTCCACTTTCACTTCAATCGACGCCTCCGGTGGCGCCGAGGGCCCCGAGGCTTCGGACGAGGCCGTCAAGCACGCGGCCGCAGCCCCGACTTCGTGCGTGGCAGGCTCCCTCGGCGAGCTTCGCGAAAACGCCGATAAGGTGCTCGTCCTGTTCACCGACAACGAGGCCGGCGGTTGCACCGACGCTCCCCCTGCCGAGCGGGGCGCTCGAAGCCGGCAACGCCGCGGCCGCCGCCGGAATCAAGGTGATCGCCATCGCGGAACGATCCGCCCCTCTCGACCAGATGGGTGACTATGCGACGATCACCGGCGGTGTTCTTCTCGTCGGAGCAACTTCCGACCTTCCGACGCGAGTGGCCGAGGCCACGGAGAGCCTCCGCACGCCCGACCCGGCCTCCGCCGATTGCGACGGCAACGGCGTCCTGGACGAGTGCGAACTCGCCGACGGATCCGCCATCGACTGCGACGGAAACAACGCCATCGACTCCTGCGAGATCGCGGCCGACCCCGGCCTCGACTGCGACGACGACGGCATCCTCGACTCGTGCGAGTTCGCCGACGGCACCGCACCGGACATCAATCAGAACGGTGTGCACGACGCCTGCGAGTCCCAGCTGGTCTTCGACGTGCCTTCCACCTTCGCGACCATCGCGTCGGCGTTCGCCGTGGCTCCCGACGGTTCGGTGATCGGGCTTGATCCCGGCGTCTACACCGAGCCGATCGACTTCGCGGATCGAAATCTGGTGATCCGTGGCGACCTCGACGACCCCTCGGCGGTCGTGATCGATGGCTCGGCGGCCCCGGCATCGATCGTCACCTTCGCCGGCGGCCAGACCTCCGACGCGGGACTCCAAGGGCTCACGGTCACGGGCGGCACCATGGGCACGCCGTTGCCCGGGCAGCCAACCAGCCTCGCCGGCGGTGCGGTGTTCGTCAACGGATGCTCACCCCACTTCGACCGCGTGATCTTCCGCGACAACGTCGCCGGATTCGGGGGCGGGGTCTACGCCCTTGGCGGCGACTCGACCTACGTCGACTGCGTGTTCAGAAACAACTTCGCCTCCACGGATGGTGGCGGCTTCATGTCGTTTGATTCGAATGCCGAGGTTCGAGGCTGCGTCTTCGATGACAATCGAGCGGTGAATGATGGTGGAGCCACGAAGATCGCGCGGGGACAGGCCCTGATCGCCGATTGCGAGATCTTCGATAATCAGGCGACCGAAGGAGGCGGAATCTACTTCTTCTCCAGCCCCGATACCGTTCCCCTTCGAATCGAGGGGACCAGCGTGACCAACAATCTCGCCACCAAGTTCGGCGGAGGCATCAAGGCACGCTTCGGTCTGCCGGGCTTCACGATCCTCGACAGCATCATGTGCGACAATGAACCCGACAGCATCGTTGGCGACTACGAGGATCTCGGAGGCAACACCCTCTGCGTCTGTCCGTGTGATCTCAATGGCGACGGTCTCGTGAATGGCGTCGACCTCGGGTTGTATCTCGGATACCAGTCGACCTGCATTCCCGGCGAGTACTGCCCCATCGACTTCGACGGCGACGGGGTGATCACCGGGGGCGATCTGGGTCTTCTGCTCGGAGCCTGGGGCCTCTGCCCCTGATCACGGCTTCCGCCCCGGGCCATCCCCGCAACTCGCTCCGCCCGCATCCGGCCTCGCCGGGTGCGGGCGGTTCGTTGGGTACCGTTCGGAGATGATGGTGCCCGCCGGAAACCTCGTTCAACGCGTCATGTCCTGGCTCGTGCTGTCCCAGCTGGCGATGGCCGCCAGCGCCGCCGCCCTGATCTTCGCATGCGAGCGCACCCTCGACCGCCCGATCTCACCCTGGTGGTACGCCGCGGCGATCCTGGGAACCTGGGCGGTCCATCTGCGTGATTCCGCGGCGTCCTGCGATGCCGAAGACTCCATCAGCCAGCCGCGTCGAGCGAATCTCTTTCGCGACCATCTGATCTGGTCGTGGATTCTGCCGGTGCTTGCGGTGACGAGCGGTGCGATCGCCGCCCTGCTCGCACGTCCTTCCCTGCCGACCCTGATCCTCCTCGCCGTGATCGGGGCGCTGGGCCTGCTGCATGCCCTGCCGACTCGATCCTCGAACGATGAAACCGCCTCGAACCAACCCGCCATCCTCGGCGTGAAACGATTCGCCGCCGGGAAGTCGGTGGTGGTCTCCATCGCCTGGACGGCGGCCGCGGTGGGGCTGCCGCTCCTTGAAGCGAGCGCGGGTCTCGACTCCACGGTCTGGCGG
>CAJWFU010000130.1:0-6565 GCA_913031315.1 uncultured Phycisphaerae bacterium
CGAATGGACCCTGCGGGCCCGGTGACCGCCTCGGATCTCGTCGCCTCCTCGAGCGAAGCCGACCTCACCCGGATCATCCGTGATTTCGGTGAGGAACCTCTCGCTCGACGCATCGCGCAAAAAATTGTCCGAACTCGATCCGATTCGCCGATTCACACCACAGCGGAGCTTGCCGGGCTCGTTCGCGAGGCATACGGATCAAGAGCTGCGTCGAGTCGGAACCATCCGGCGACACGGACCTTCCAGGCGCTCAGAATCGCCGTCAATGACGAACTGGGCGCGCTCGACGGACTGCTGCGGCAGATCGACGAGGCAGCGGAGGCGATCGCCGATGACCGCTCGACCTGGCTTTCACCGGGTGCGAAGGTGGCGTTTCTCACCTTCCACAGCCTTGAGGACCGTAGAGTCAAACGAGCATTCGCTGCCCTGGCCAGGCGAGGCCTCGGAACGCTACCGGCAAGGACGCCGGAACTGCCGACCGAGACCGAGGTCGCGACCAATCCGCGGTCGCGTTCGGCCAAGCTCCGGGTCGCCACGGTGGGCGACCCATCCTGAGCGCCCGATCGGGGCTCCGCCGCCGGCGGCCGATCGGTGCGACATCCAGATCAACGGGCCTCCGTGCCCGACAGCAAGGACGCTGACGATCCATGACGCGTGAACACAAGCTGGCTCTCGTGGTGGGCTTCGGCCTCGTCTTGTTCGTCGGCATCCTGATCGCCGATCATCTCGCGGCCGGTCGCCGTGGGCACGACGGCCTGGAACCACTGGTGATCGTCGACGCCGCACCCTCCAAATACACGCTGCTCACGGCGGAAGAGGATGCGGCACTCGTTCGTGAACCCCGACGGACTCGAGCCATCAGCCCGGTGGAGGAACGTCGACCCGAGATTGCCGTCATCGACTTCGCCGACCGTTCGCAGGTTCGAGCCAGGCCGGCAAGCACACCCCCCGCCGGGCTTGGCGGCCATCCGACCCGGGACGATGGCGTTGCAAAGCATGTCGTACGTGCCGGCGAGCGTCTGGAAGACATCGCCGATCAGTTCTACGGCGATCGAGCGGGCTGGAAAATCATCGCCAACGCCAATGGCATCGCCCGACCGGAACTGCTGCAGTCCGGACAGCAGATCATCATTCCGTCTCGAAATGCCTCGACCACTTCCCCGGTTGTTCGACGGGAACCTGCTCCACGCGCCGTGACCACCGCCAGCAACGCCCGGAAGTATCGGGTGAAGAGGGGCGACACCCTCACTGGAATCGCACTTCGGGAGCTGAACGACCAGGGGCGATGGAAGGACATTCAACGACTCAACAAGCTTCCAGACCACGGGATCCAGCCGGGCCAATCGCTGACGCTCCCGACTCCCTGATCTCTCGATCCGCGACGGACCCATCCTTTTCGGGGCACGAACCTCGCCATGTTCTGGAAACTCTCCCTCCTCGTCCTGACCCTCGGCGGCACCGCCTGCGGTCTCCTGGTGCTCCGACAGCAGGAGATCGACGTGCTCGCGGCCCGGACCGATCTTCACCGCCAGATCGACCGGCATGAGAAGCAGCTGAAAATGCTCCGCTGGGAGATGAACCAACTTTCCCAGGACGACGTGATCGAAGGCTGGATCCAGAAGCAGGGCCTTGAGCTCGAACCGATCATTCTCGGCAACCCGATGGCGACGAGCCGAGACCACCGTTTCTCGGAACACCACGGTGGAGAGCCCGGCGGATGACCAAGAGTGGCCCGAAGGACAAACTGGCTCGCGGCATCCTCTTTGGCACGATGGGTCTTCTGGTCGTCGGCCTCGGCCGCGTCGCCCAACTCGAAATCGCCCCCGCCGACCAACTCATCGAACACCTTGGATCGAGGACCAGATCCAGTCGACTCTTCGCGTTTCGAGGTGAAATCACCGACCGGCAGGGAAGGACCCTCGCCTGCTCGGTGCTCGGACACGATCTGGCCGTCGATGTGCGGCTCCTGACCCGTGAAGCGGAACGAGCCGGTCGACCGGATCCGCTGCCCGACGTGGCGGCCGGACTCGCAGCCTGTACCGAACTTCCAGCCGATCAGATCCTCAACCAGCTGCGGGCCAACCCAGCCTCCGCCTACGTTCGCATCGCGACCGCGGAAGCGATGGAAGACATCGACTTCGAGCGACGAATCAAGAGCTGGCGGAAGACGGGACTTCCAGGGGTCGAAGGCATCAACGATGGAAAACGCTGGCCGGTGCCGGGCATCGTCCTGGAAGAGCGGCCGATCCGGAAGACGATCACGAACTCACCGGCAGCGTCGATCGTCGGCGCGGTGCGATCCGTCGAATGGCGTCCACCCCCCGAAGAGTACGATCGTGTCACGAGCCAACTGATCGTGGACGTCACCGGGTTCCTTGATTGGGCCGCCGCGAAGACACCCGAAACCCGCGACCCGATCCTTCGGCTCTCGACGGCGCTCGCCGCTGCCCTCGGCCCGAAGGTGAATGCCGAAATAGTCGAAGAACGACTGCTCAGAAACCCGGGGGATTCGGATCGCAAGGTCCTGTTGGTTGAATCCCACCTTCTGAACGCGGAACGGATTCGAAAGATCCGGTCGATCAAGATCGGAACGAAGACCGTGCCCCGGCATCTGCTTCTCCAGTTCACGGACCCGACCACGCTCAAGGCCCTTCATCATCGATACCCGCGGCAGATCGGTGCCAGCGGCATCGAGGCGGTCCACGACACGGTGCTTCAGCCCCGACATGGACGTCTCGAGCGGACCGTCGCAGCCGGCGGAGACACCCACTATGTCGATGAGGGTGGATATGAATCGGGTCGGGACGGGGAAGCCCTCCAACTCACCATCGATCTGGAATTCCAACGGTTCGCCACCCAGCGGCTGCTCAAGGCGATCGATGATCACCACGCCGTCGGCGGATGGCTGGTGGTCGCGGACCCCGCGACCGGCGAGATCCTCGCCGCCGTCGATGTTCTTCACAATGACCGCGCCCGCGAGCGAAACGAACCCGTACCACCCGGCGCCGACACCCGCGGAATGCTCGACAAGTTCCTCGATCGCGAAGAGCGTCAAGACCCGGGATTCATGAATCCCGTCCTGCGAACCACCGCATGGCCGACTGAATCTCTGGATCCCGCCCGCGATGCGTCCGGACTCGGGCCGTCGTTCCACAAGAACCGGATCTGGACCGATGTCTTCGCACCCGGATCGACGTTCAAGACGTTCTTCTGGGCTTGGGCCACGGAGCACGGCCCCGTTTCGCCGTCGGAGATTCTCGACACGCCGGGCGGCAAGGGCAGCGTCAAGCGATTCAGTCATCGTGACGCCAAGGGACGCGTCAGGACTCGAACCATCCGAGACGGTCACGGCAAGAAGAATGCGACGTGGGAGACGGCACTGGTCAAGAGTCTCAACACTGGGATGGCCCAGGTCGCCGACGAGCGGATCTCACCCACCTCGATGAGTGAGATGCTCCAACGATTCGGATTCCGAAACCGGACCGGCATCAACATGGGCCGCAACGCCGAACCCACCGCGATCGCCTGGAAGCCCGGAGACCCTCAGTACTCCTACATCTACACCCACCTGTCCCTGAGTTTCGGGCAGGAGATCTCGTGCACTCCGTTGCAACTGACCCGCGCCTTCTGCGCACTGGCCAGACCCGACGGCGGCGTTCCGTTGATGACGCTCGTCCAACGAGAGGACTTCAGTCGCTTCGGCGTTCCCGCCCCTCAGGCGATCGAACCCGAGACCGTCATGACGACCCGCAGAGTTCTGGAGAAGGTGGTCGAGAGCGGGACCGGCCAGTACGGAGTCCGAAGTGATCGCTATCGGATCTTCGGAAAATCCGGCACGGCTCAGATGATGAAGTTCGTCGAAGCGGCCCGCCCTGACCCAGATGATCCCAATGCGGTCATCTGGACGAAGCTGGGAACCCTCGGCCCGTACAAGGTGGAAGAAGAGCAGCGATTCCTCCCGAGTTTCATCGGCGCCGCTCCCTTCGACACTCCACGCATCGTGGTCGCCTGCGGCCTTCAGGATCCAGATGTGAATCAGGGCGACAACCTCCTTCGGGGAGGGGGGGCCTATGGCGGTGGTTTCTCCGCCGGTCGTGTCGTCCGGGATGTCATCGAGTTCACGCTCGAGCAATTGGGTGTGCCGAGCGACAAGCCGCTCTCTCGCGATGTCGCAGCCGCGGACTGAACCGGATTCACCGACCCCCACCGATCAATCCTCGGCAGCCTCCGAGTCCAGCTGCAACGCCCAGCGATGTCGAAGCGCGGTCTTGATCGCGACCGCACCCACGAATCCGAAGATCAGAATCGCGACCCCGTAGGCGAGCAGGTAGCGAGCGCCACCGATCGCCACCGTGGCGGCGAGCCCGACTCCGATCGCGACGAACGCCGTGTTCAGGGCGTAGAGGCAGAAGACGGCTTTCTTCACATTGCCTGAGGTTCCTCGAAGCATCATGTGGTGGATGTGGTTCTTGTCGGGTGCCGACATCGGCAGACCTGCAAGCTTTCGGCGGACGATCGCCAGCACCGTGTCCATGATCGGCAAGGCGAAGATGATCAGACCGGCAAGTACGTAATGCGTCTGTCCCTCGCTTCCCAGGGAGAGGATCAGAACCGCACAGAGAAAGCCCAGCATCAGGCTGCCCGCATCACCGAGAAAGATCACCGCAGGATTGAAGTTGTACGGAAGGAAGCCCAGGCAGGCACCGAGCAACGCGAGCGCGATGATCAATCGAGTGCCGGCCAGCGGATCCCGATCCGACCGATCCTCGACCATGGCCCCGGTCTGCCGCAACCAGAACACGAGATCATCCTTGGCGACGTCGTTCTGGCCTGAAGATCGGGTCCCGGTGCCGACTCTCTGACCATCCCTGATCAGATCGAATCGAAACACGCCCTCAGCGTCCGCCTGGTTGGAGAACGTCTCCAGAATGTCTCGTTGCCCTCCGAATCGATCGGGCCAGATCTCGCCGGCGATCGCCGACTGGTCCTGATCCCACTTCTCGATCCACTGATTCGCGGCATCCGACGATTCGGGATCTTCCGGAGCATCCAGCATCCAGTACCAGTCATCGAAGTCGACGATTCCGTCACCCGTGAAGTCCAGTCGCCTGATGGTCGGGCCTGATGACCAATCCGTCTCCGCGAAGGCGGCGACCAGCTCCTGCCCTCGAAGATCGCGTGCCACCGCATCTTTCGCATCCACTTGGGCCAGGATCACCGCCACCACGGTGAAACCGATCGCCATGATCGCGACCGAACCCGAAAGCAGCCCGTCGAGACCATCGATGAGATTCGCGGAATTGGAAGCACCAAGAACCATGGCACCGATGAACATCACGCCGAACCAGTAGTAGATGCCTTCCAGCGTCATCCAGGGGATGAACGCGGCACTGGCGGTGACCTCGATGTCTGCGGACCAGAAATTCCAGGCGTGCAGAGTCTGCCCGGCCCCATCGAAGGCGAGATGAGTCAGGTCTTCGATGCTGAGCCACTGCACGATCGGCAGAAAAACGCCCTCCGCGGCATTGGTGCCGATATCGGTGATCGCCAGGCCGCCTGCGGCAGCAAGCTGGCCCGCCAGTTTCAACCTCGGGTCCCAGTGAAAGATGTCATCCAGCAGCCCCGTCGCGAAGATCGCGACGAGACCGAAGACCACGGCATAAGGGACCGGTGAGTAGAACACTCCCAGAACCCCGAAGCCGGATCCGAAGAGATCAAATCCCATGATTCCGGAGAGCACACCGCAGAACACCGCGGCTCCTCCCAGATAGGCGATCGGATACTGATGGATCTTCCGCACGCCATCCGGTTGATCGACGATCCCCAGACGCACGGCGACCCATCGGGCCAGAGGGACGGTGACCAACGTGACCACGAATGACGTGAGCAGGATCGGTAGGAATGCGTTGAGAATCTCGGTGACGCGTGGCACCCATCCTGGTCCCAGAGATCGATCGAGCCGGAAGAGAAGAACGAAGGCCTCCTCCCAGATTCCGATCTCCCCTCCAAAGCCGTCCGTCCGACTGAAATCGATCATGCGACCACCTCCGCCCGGATCGCAGACGCAAGATCATCAATGGTCCGGGAGAGTTCGATCGAAGGCATGAAACCAATCGCCTCGCGAATCCGGTTCAGATCGGGACGACGGGTCCGCAGATCTTCGAATTGCTCGTCAAAGGCTTCCCCGTAGGGGATGCATCGAACCTCGCTTTGAGAGTCAAGTCGATCTCGAACCAGCTCCGCCAGCCGACCGATCTCGATCAGTTCGTCACGGCCGAGGTTGTAGACCCTTCCGCGAAGGGCTGGATTCTCGAGCAGTCGCGGAAGCGCCGGGACCACGTCACGCACATCACAGAAGCAACGTGACTGGCTGCCGTCGCCGTGAACCTCGAGCACGTCTCCACGAATCGCCGCGGCCACGAATCGCGGGAGAACCATTCCGTATTCCCCGGTCTGTCGAGGCCCGACGGTGTTGAAGAATCGAATCACCACCGCCGGCGTCAATCCACCACGGTGATGTTCGAGCGCGAGATATTCGTCGATCGCCTTGGAACAGGCATAAGAC
>CAJWFU010000131.1:0-6530 GCA_913031315.1 uncultured Phycisphaerae bacterium
AGGGGTCGTAGCGTTCCTGCTCCGGAGCTCCGCCGATGTTGTCGTAGATGGTTCCAGTGCAGAGCACGTTCGCGGCGGCGGCGCAGTACGCGTCCCAGCCCTGGGCATTGTCCTGGGCATCGCACCAGGGAAGGAAGCCGCCGATGGTGTCGCAGCAACCGACATCGCTGCAGCCGACCTGAGCGTTGTCCGGATCATCGGGTGCGGGGTTGCAATTTCCCGGGAACAACGCGGGTTCGTTGGCGAAACCGGTCCAACAGGCGTCCCCCTGTCGGTCGTTGGGGAAGTTGCAGGTCGTCGCGTTGCCTTCGTCGCACTCCGCGTCCTGCATGACCGAGATCGCCGGTTCGAGGTTGACCCACTCGATCTCTGGGATGTCGTTGATCGACCGCGCGACTCGAACGATCCGAGCCCAGTCGATCGGGCCGGGAAGTTCGACCACCATCATCGCCGAGAGATCCGGCTGGACCCGACCGCTGCGTTCGAACGCCTTGGTCCGGATTTCCTGAATCGCGGCTTCGGGGTGTTGGATCAGTTGTCGAATCGAGGCGCCTTCGGCTTCGATGAGCGCGTTGATGCCACCCAGGGCTTCGCCGGCGGTGCTGAGGACCGGGGTGATCCCCGCCATGCTCGCTCGGGCGCCGAGGCCGTCCTTGAACTTCAGGGTGATCCGACCCGTGGCCGCGACGTTTCCCTGGATGTCGTAGGGCACGACGATCGCGTTGTTGGCGGACTTCGGGATTCTCACCGGGGGGAGAATGGTGCCTGGTGTCTGCGTCACATCTTCGCCGGCTTCGCGAGCTTCGGCGGCGGCCTTCAACTTTGAAGCGCCTTTGGAAAGTTCGTCAAGCATGCCGCCTTCCAGCAGTTGCTTGGCGGACGCCGTCCAGACCGGAGTCTTGGACTTCGAGCGGACTCCGCCGAGGCGAAGATCCTGATCGATGTCTTTGGCATCCGTCATCTTCTTCGAGACCGTCTTCGTTCGATCTCCACCTTCGGTGGCGGTGAAAGACGCGACGGCGGTCGTGGCAGCCAGCGTTCCAAGACTGAGCGCGGCGAGGGTTCTAAGCATCATGCTTCCTGATCTCCAGATCACGAGGGATCTCTAATGGGGTACCCGGTGTCCTGACTTCACTTCACTGGTCGCGGTGAGGGCGACCGTCATCGAGCTCTACGAGAAGCGTCCGTTGACTTGGGACGTTTCTGCGATTTTCCGTCACAAATGAACTTCTGCATTCGGATGGTGGCCTGAACCATCACCGCTTCGAGAGCCCCTGCTGAACGGTTCCTCGCCTCCTGCGAAGAAACCCTCCAACAGACAACGAAGTGTACCCCGGAGTTCCCTGAAACCGCAATGCGAGCTCTGGGAGAGGGTCTGTACTCGTCGTTTTATCAACCAGTTTCGGCGGGTAGAACCCGACCGCCAATGTCCCGGCGGAAAAAAGCACCCGCAAACTCGATTTTTTCGGCCGCTTCGTTGGCCAATGCCTGGGCCCGGGGAAGGTCGGCGGCGGTGGCCGTGACTCCGAGGACCCGGCCTCCGCTGGTGACCAGATCCCCATCGGCGGAAGTCGCGGTGCCTGCGTGGAAGACGACCACGTCTTCTCCGGGCTCGCCACAAGCCTCAGCCGCCTCGATCCCGGTGATTCGATGCCCGGTGGTGATGGGTCCCGGATATCCCTCGGAACAGACCACGACGCAGCAGGAGGTCCGTTTATCGGCGTTCAGGCCACCTTTGATCCCATCGAGACCCCCGGCGGCCGTCGCCCAGATCACTTCGAGCACATCGCCCTCCAGCCGGCTCATGATGGGCTGGCACTCGGGATCGCCGAACCGACAGTTGAACTCGAGAACCTTCGGCCCGCCGGCGGTAAGCATCATTCCGGCGTACAGAACGCCCTGATAGATGATTCCCTCCCGCCGGAGGGTGTCGACCGTCGCCACCAGCACGTCCCGCTCGATCTGTCGCATGACGTCGTCGGTGGCCAGGGGGGTGGGGCAGTAGGCACCCATACCGCCGGTATTCGGTCCCACGTCACCTTCGCCCAGTTGCTTGTGGTCCTGGCAGGGGTCGAGAACCCAGATCGATCGGCCGTCGACCAGGGCCAGCACGCTCATTTCCTGGCCCAGAAGCTTTTCTTCGATCACGATCGTGCTGCCTGCCTCGCCGAATTCGCCTCGACCGAGGCGTTCCGGATCCTCGCCCATGATTCGGCGAACCGCGTTCACCGCCTCGTCGGGGGTGTCGCAGACGAAGACACCCTTGCCGGCCGCGAGGCCGCTTGCCTTGACCACGCACCCTTCCTCTCGGCTCTCGGCGTAGGCGATCGCTTGTTCGGGGCGGGTGAAAATCCGCCCTTCCGCGGTGGGAATCGAGCCTGCTCGCATGATTTCCTTCGCCCAGGCCTTGTCGGACTCCAGTTTGGCGCCAGCCTTTCCGGGGCCGAAGACGAATCGACCATCCGCGGCGAGTTCGTCGGCGAGTCCTTCGGCCAGGGGTACTTCCGGACCAATGACGATCAGGCCGATCTCTTCCCGCTCGCACCAGCGATTCAGCCGAAAACGCGTTTGATGGGAGATCGGTTCGGGGCAGGCACGCCCTTGCGCGAGGATCCCGGGATTGGCCGTGGCGTCGACCCAGAGCGTGCCGAGGCGGGGCGATTGCCGCATCTTCCAGGCGAGTGCGTGTTCGCGACCACCTCCGCCGATGAGCAGGACGTTGAGGCGATCGGGACAGATTGGGGTACGCGGCATGGGGAGGCTCCGGTGCAAACAGGCGGGGGGGAAGTGTAGCGGCGACCGGCTCTCCCCCCCCGGGGGACCAGAGGCGTTCGGTGGTTCTGGTACATTTCCGAACCCTGTCCGCGGCTTCAAGGCCGTACCGATTTGCCTCGAACCGGAGCTCGCCCATGGCGCTCGCCCCGTCACGTTTCGCCTTTCGTCGTCGCCTCGCTCTCCTCGCCCTCTCCGGCGTGGTCGGAACGATGTCTCTCAACCCGTCCCAAGCGGCTGCCGCCGACGACGTGGCTCGCAGCCTCAACGCCATGATTCCGAGTGTCAAGGAGGAGAACAAGGCCTGGGAAGGTCTGTTCGACGCCTACCTCGATCTCACGCCATGCCCGGAAGAGATCGGAGCCGACTTCGGTCAGGTCGACGTCTGGACCGGCATGGACGGTTGGGAAGCCATGTCGGATTGGGCGTCAGCCAACGTCGAGACCGTCAAGGCTCTTCAGGAAGCGGCGAAAAAAGTCATCATCGGCCTCCCCTACGGCGAAGACAATGTCGACGCCCGTTTTCGTGAGGCCGGACTGGTCGCCCGGGTCAGAATCGAATCCGGTGGTGACATCGATGTCGCCTTCCCGTACCTGAAGGCCTTTGAAACCTTCTCGACCTGGTCCGCGGCGGAAATGTATCGCCGCTTCGAGGCGGGTGAGTGGGAGGCCGGATTCACGGCCGCCATCGCCAATGCCCGGGTGCTGAGGCACCTTTGCGATCGACACATGCTGGTCGAGAAGTCCGGCGCGATGCTGATGCTCGCCGAGGCGATGTCCATCATGCGGGACGCCATGTGGACCTACGTCGAGAAGATTCCGGCGGAGGAATACCGTCGGTTCTCGATCGAGGAACTCCCGTTCCTTCGCTTCTCCGACGCCGAGCGACTCAAGCGACTGGAGATGCCGGAAGGCGACCGGGTCGTGGTCGAGGCGATTCTCGAGGAGGTCTTCGACGGCTCGAGCAGTCCGAATCCCGAGCGATTGGGCGAGGTCTTCGGAGCCATGCAGGCCGATACCAGCGAACTGTCCCGTTTCGGCGCGACCAAGCGATGGGTACGGATCGCCGACGTTCACAGCAGCCTCGACGCTTCGAAGGAGAAGCTCACCAACGTCTATGACGATTGGTGGCGTCGATGGCGGATTCGTCCCTACGACCCGATCCAGGAACTTCCGACCGACTTCTCGCTGCTCAACGAAGTCCGGTACGCGATCATCACCGAATCGATCTCGGATCTTCAAGATCTCTTCGGTCTGCGGAAGCGACTGATGGTCGAGATCAACGGAACCATTCTCGGCTGCGGTCTCTGCGGCTACCGTGCGGAATTCGGCAAGTGGCCCCGTGACCGGGAAATGGCGTACGCCCGCTTCATTCCCAAGCGATTCGACTTCGACCCCTTCGACAAGCAGTACGGTCGATTCCTCTTCGACTATCTCGGCAGCCGCAAGAAGGCGGTCGACACCGACTACGGACGAATCTTCATCGAGGAGTGCGTGGTCTACGCTCGTGGTCAGGATCATGAGGACTCGAAGTTCTCCGAAGCCAGCCTTGATGGATTGACCGGCGACATGATCGTCTGGCCACCCTTGCGGGCCCTCGCCCGCGAGCAGGACCTGATCGACTGACTTCTGCTCGCATCGGGATCGGGCCGTGTCGTTCCGATTCCACCTCTCAACTCGCCTCCATCGGAATTCCCATCCATGACGGATCGCGCCGCGGATCACATCGAGAACGTCGTCATCATCGGCTCCGGCCCTGCGGGCTGGACCGCCGCGATCTACGCGGCCCGAGCCAATCTCGAACCGCTCTGCATCATCGGAACCCCGCGACAGGATCCGGCTCCGGTCCTCCCCGGCGGCCAGTTGATGCTCACCACCGAGGTCGAGAACTACCCCGGATTCCCCGAGGGTGTGACCGGCCCCGAGATGATGCAGCTGTTCCAGAAGCAGGCGGAGCGTTTCGGAACTCGCGTGCTCGGCGCCGACGTCGACCGTTGCGACTTCGGCGAACAGCCCTTCACCCTGCATCTGTCCAACGGTTCCACCGTTCGTACGAAGACCGTGATCATCGCCACCGGCGCGACCGCGAACTGGATCGGTCTGGAAAACGAACTTCGACTCGCCACCACCGGCGGCGGCGTCTCGGCCTGTGCGGTCTGTGACGGAGCGCTCCCGGTGTTCCGCGACAAGCCCCTCGCGGTCGTGGGTGGTGGTGACACCGCGATGGAAGAAGCGGCCTACCTGACGAAATTCGCGTCCACCGTCCACATCATCCACCGGCGGGATGAATTCCGAGCCTCCAAGACCATGCAGGAACGCGTGCTCGCGGCCCCGAACGTCAAGGTTCACTGGAACAAGTCGGTGGTCGACGTGCTCGGTGAGAATTTCATCACCGGTGTTCGACTCCGCGACACCCAGACCGGTGCCGAAGAGAATCTCGACGTCAACGGACTGTTCATCGCGATCGGACACGCTCCGGCGACGAAGTTCCTGCTCGACAGTGGCATCGACTTCGATGACAACGGCTACGTGGCACTGCCGGACGGGGGATCGAGCCTGACCAACATCGAGGGTGTCTTCGCCGCCGGTGACGTCGCGGATCACGTCTACCGCCAGGCCATCACCGCCGCGGGCATGGGCTGCCGAGCCGCGATCGACGCGGAGCGTTGGCTTGCCGAACACGAGGACTGATCGATGAACAAAGACCGACTGATCACCATGCTCATCCTCGTCGGGCTCGTTGCCGGCGCGATCCTCGGCGAGATCCTTCACGGGACCTCGGTTGATCCGGTCGGCACGGGAGAGAGTTGGATGGCGTTGGGCAAGATCGTGCTGGTCCGGCCGCTGATGCTGCTGGTCCTGCCTTTGGTCTTCCTTTCGGTCATCGTGGGCGTGACCTCCATCGGCGATCCTTCGAGACTGGGAATCGTCGGTGGTGCGACGCTTGTCTACTACTTCGGAACGATGCTGGCCGCGGTGATCCTCGGCGCGGTCCTCGTGACGGCGATCGCCCCGGGTGAAGGACTCGATCCGGAGGCCGTTGCCGGACTGCAGACCCAGGGAGCCGCGGAATACGCGGAGAACACGGGGCTTCGTTCGGCGATGGGAACCGCCAACGACAAGGGGCTCGCCGGGGCCTGGATGAACATCCTCGAGCAGGTCATTCCCAAGAACTTCT
The DNA here is from genome assembly GCA_913031315.1 of uncultured Phycisphaerae bacterium. Classification (GTDB taxonomy): domain Bacteria; phylum Planctomycetota; class Phycisphaerae; order Phycisphaerales; family SM1A02. Next base: position 5,950 of record CAJWFU010000131.1, read on the forward strand.
TCGCCGAGCTCGCTGGCGGACGAACCCTCGGGGTCATCGTCTTCGCCCTGCTGCTGGGACTGGCCCTCGCCGCGATCGGCGAACCGGGCCGGCCGGCGGTCGAAACCCTGCGTTCGTTGTTCGACGGCGTCATGAAACTGGTTCTCTGGGTCCTCTGGCTCACGCCGATCGGCGTCTTCCTGCTGGTCACCGGCACGGTCGCCAAGATCGGAGTGGGGGCGCTCTCAGGGCCGCTCGGGGCGTACATGATCACCGTGCTTCTGGGCCTGGCGATCCATGCGTTCGTGACCCTGCCCGCGGTGCTCGTCTTCTTCGGACGGGTCAATCCCTACCGTTTCATGCTTCGAATGCGAAAAGCCCTGCTCACCGCCTTCGGTACCGACTCCAGCTCCGCGACCCTCCCGGTCACGATCGAGACCGCGGTCGACGAAGGCGAATGCAGCAAGCGAAGTGCGAACTTCGTGCTGCCGCTCGGGGCGACGGTCAACATGGACGGCACCGCCCTCTACGAGGCGGTCGCGGTGGTGTTCATGTTCCAGCTCTGGGGCATCGACCTCGCGATGGGCGAACTGGTGATCGTG
>CAJWFU010000132.1:0-6513 GCA_913031315.1 uncultured Phycisphaerae bacterium
CCACCTGGAAGTAGGCGATCTCACTCCACGCCCGATTCATGTAGGGAATGAGGTTGCCTTCGGTGATCTGCTGGTGGTAGAGATCATCGAGGATCTTGCAGCTGGGGCTGCCCACCGCTTCGCAGATCATGAAGGCCTGCGGCACGCCGGTCAGGAACAGTCCCGGATGGTCCCGACGATTCAGCGGCTCCAGGACCATCACGAGACCATGGGGCTCGAGAATCGCCGCACAGTGTTTCAGATTCTCGATCACGTTGGCGGTCTGGAATTCCCAGGCCTCGGACTGCCCGTATCGACCGGGAACGACGGTGATCCAACGGGCCCCGCACCGGCCGGCGATCTCGACCGCCTTGTTCATCTTCGACTCGAGCCGGGCGGTCGTCGCCTCATCTCGCTTGACGAAGGTCTCCGCCCCGAAGTCCGCCTCTGCGACGAACACCCCCATCTCGATCCCGAGCCGTCGCATCTCATCGCCGATCTTCTTCTGATCGGCGTCGGAGCGCCCCGGCATTCCATTGTCCTCCCACGCCGTGAACCCCTGCTCGCGGGCGTATCGAAGCTGATCGAGTTGATCGTCTCCGGAGACGGCATTGAACATGCCGAAGTGTGGCGCGTACTTCAATTTGAAGGGGCCGCCATCAGGCTCATCGCGGATGGTCGCGGCCGAAGCCCCGGTGGCGACTCCCGCCACCGCGGCACCACCGGCGGCGGAAATGAAGGTACGTCGTTCAATGCTGTTCATGGACGGTTGCTCCGATCACATCTGAAAGGTGCTCAACCCCGGGCGGGCCGGGCGTCATCACTCCGATCCATCCTGGTCTTGCCGGGGACCGGAATCGCCGGCGTCTTCATTTCGGTGAACTCCATGAGCTCCGGCATCAGATCCTGTTCGCTGTTCAAGGCTTCTTCGAAGGTGATGACCTTCCCGGTGTAGGCGGCCTCGCGACCCATGATCGCGGTGAGCGTGCTCTCCGCGATCCGCTGCCCTTCGTTCAGATACTCACCCTTGCCGAGAACCGACGCCTGAAGATCCATGTGCTCCTGCACATACGGGTTTCGCTGCGGCCCCTTGAATCGCCAGGCCTTCGGACCCGTGATGACCGCACGGCCGGAGGTGAGGGTCGCACTGCCTTCCGCACCGGTGATGACTTCTTCCACCCGACCGGCGGTTCCGACCTGCTGCCGACACATGCTCATCGCGAATCGGTCCTCGGGATACCGATATTCCAGGCCGAAGTGATCGAAGATGTGACCGAACTCCCCGGAGGTCCGGGACTGCCTTCCGCCGACGCCGAAGACTTCGGTCGGAGGCGACTGGAAAGCCCAGTTGATCGCATCGAGATTGTGAACATGCTGCTCGACGATGTGATCACCCGAGAGCCAGGTGAAGTAGAGCCAGTTGCGGATCTGATTTTCCAGATCACTCTTGTCCTTGGAGGGGTCGACCTTCCAGAGCCCGCCCATGTTCCAGTAGCAGCGAGCGGCAAGCAATCGCCCGATGTCGCCACGGTGCAGACGCTCCATCGCTTCGATGTAGCACTTCTCATGTCGGCGCTGGGTTCCGGAGACCACCGAAAGTTTCTTGGCGTCCGCCGCCGCAGCCGCTTCCATGACCATTCGGATTCCAGTGGCGTCCACCGCGACCGGCTTCTCCATGAAGACGTTCTTTCCGCCGGCCACCGCGGCCTGAAAGTGCTGAGGACGGAAGCCCGGCGGGGTGGCGAGGATCACGATGTCGCAGTCGCTGTCGATGACTCCTTGAAAGGCGTCGAACCCGGTGAATCGTCGGGCGGCCGGAACATCGACGCGGGCGCCGTCTTCGCCGGCCGCCTTGTTTCGACGCAGATTGGCGAGACTGGAATCCAGACGATCCGCGAAGAGATCTCCCATCGCGGTGATCCGAGCATCCGAACTGGCCTCGAGGGCATTCACCGCGGCACCGGTTCCCCGTCCACCGCATCCGACCACTCCGATGCGAAGTTCTCGTTCAGCTCGCCCCAGAGTCCGGGCGAAGGACGGCGCCGCGAGAATCCCTCCGGCGGCTGCCGCCGTGAGGCCGGCGGTTCGGACGAAGTCACGGCGGTCGAAGCGGGAGTCTTTCATCGGTTCTCCAATGGAGTCCAGTCGGGAAGGCGACCTCCGGCAGGACCGGGGCCGCGAGTCGTTCACTCTTTCTTCTGTTCGCCGGACGCGGCGATCCGGTCCATGCGGGCCGCGACGTCGATCAGCCAGGCGCGATCTCCGCCTCCGATCTCCGCGGTCATCCAACCCTTGAATCCGATGTCGTCGAGCGCCTGCATCACGGCGGGCCAGTCACAGTCACCTTCCAGAAGCGGCACGTCGAAGCCCGCCCAACGCCCTTCCTGATCGAGCTTCCTGCGACTGTATTCCTTGACGTCGACCTTCTTGACCCGGGAACCCAGCACTCGGATCCACTGCTCGGGCCAGCCGTAGGCGACGAGGTTTCCAACATCGAAGTACCACCCGACCCGGTCGCTCCCGAAGGAATCGACGTACTCCGCGGCCTCGCGCGGGCTCAGGAGGAAGTTGTTCCAGACGTTCTCGAAAGCGATGTCGATCCCCGCCCGTTCCGCATCGGGAACGACCTTGAGGATCGACTCTCTGGAGAGACGCCAGGCGTCTTCGTAGGGCATCGACTTGTTCACCACCGCCGGAACCACCAGCACCGAATCAGCCCCGTAGGCGGCGGCGTCGGCTATCGCTTCTCGAATGGCGTCCACGCAGACGTCCCGGACCTTCGGATCCGGATGATTGAGTGGTGACTTCCAGTGCGCACTGCAGACCACGCCATGAATCGGAAGCCCGGTCGCATCCCGGGCGGCGACCACTTCCTCCACCGTCCATTCATTGGGACTGGGAAGTTCCACTCCGTCGAATCCAAGTTCCCGCAGCAAGCGGAACTTCTCTTCGAGGGTGTCTCCCTCCGCGACCATCTCGATCTTGACCGCCTTCTTCACGGCTTGCTCCGTGGCCCCGGCCTCCGCCGAAGACGACAGCCCGCCTGCCAGCAGAGCAAGCGGCACGATCCACGCCAGGGACGCGGGATTTGAACGCATCTTCATTCCCAGAGAGGGTTGTCCGAACCGACGGGCCGGTCCCGCCACGGGGAGATCGTACCGCCGTCCCGGAGACGACCCGGGACGGCGGCGGATGATCCTCGATCGATTCAGCTGAACTGGTAGACCCCGGGTGACGGAATCTGAATCTCCGGACGCGGTCCGAAGGCGGGGTTCGCCGGAACGATCTCTCGCTCCGACCCCATGATCTCGTCCCAGGTGATGGTTCGGCCGCTGTACCCGGCCTCGCGACCCATGATTCCCATCGCACAGGATTGGGTCATCCAGTCGCCGTCGTTGATGACTTCACCATCCCGGATCGCCTTGAAGAGTTCGTTGTGCTCGGTCTGGTACATGCTGGGAGTGGCTCCTCGGAATCGGAATTCCTTGGAGCCGTCGGCGAACTTGAGATTCGAAGTCCGCGGCGCCCAGCCGTTGATCCGGCCGATGCCCTTGGTGCCTGCCACCCAGTCGCTGTTGTCATTGGAACAGTTGGGCTGCTGGCGACAGGTCAGGAAACCACGAGCGCCATTGTCCCACTCGTAGATCACCGCGAAGTGGTCGAAGACGTCTCCACGCTCAGCCCCTTCTCGGAGACCGCGGCCCGCCATGGCGGTGCATCTCGCGGGGGCCACGTTGTTCATCGCCCAGTTCATCTTGTCGACACTGTGCACCGACTGCTCGACGATGATGTCGCCGCTCAACCAGTTGAAGTGCTGCCAGTTCCGGAGCTCGAAGTCCATGTCGGTCATGTCTTCGGTGCGAGCTCGCGTGCCGAGGGGGCCGGTGTGATACGTCGAGTGAACCGACTCGATCTCACCCAGCGCCCCGTCGTTGATCTCGCCGTACATGGCCCGCTCAGGCATCGCGTATCGCCAACAGAAACCGGACATCAACTGCGTACCCTGCCCCTTGGCCTTCTTCGCAGAGGCCATGACCCGCCGCAGGCCGGGCATGTCGGTGGCCATGGGCTTTTCGCAGAAGACGTGCTTGCCGGCATTCACCGAACGTTCGAGATGATCCGGACGGAATCCCGGAGGGGTGGCGAGAATGATCACATCGACGCCGCTGTCCAGCACCTTGTCGATCGCATCGAAGCCCACGAACTGGCGTCCTTCGTCCACCATCACCCGATTGCCGTGCTGCTGCTTGAGCCCGTTCAGGCTTCCCTGCAGACGATCGCCGTAGACGTCACCCATCGACCAGAGCAGCACTCCAGGATCGGCATTGATCGCCTGATTCGCCGCGCCGGTTCCACGACCTCCGCAGCCCACGAGTCCGACTTTGAGCCGCCCGGATGCTGGAAGAGAGCCCCAGACCGGCATCGCCATGCCGGCCACCGTTCCTGCTCCGATGGCAGCGGTGCCCTTGACGAACTCTCGACGCGACGGTGCGCTCTCACTCGGGGAATGGTCGGTCATGGATTCTCCAGCGGTCGGTGCTCGCTCCGCAGATCGACGGAGCGAATGATGTGACGGAAAAAGTGAAATGAAGTCTCTGGTTGACGGTCGCTCAGGGATCGCAGACGACCCGCAGACCGACCCAGTCGTTGGAAGCGAGCCACCACGGACTCTTGGGAATCTGGGGGTCGTCGGCATTCCAATCGGGGGTGAACGCCTTGCGGTAGGACAATCCGACGTCCTCGACGGGATCAATGAACGATCCGCCCATCACGACGTAGGAACCATCTTCGGCGATGGCGTACTCGCTCACGTTGCCCCAGAGGTCATGAAGACCGTTGGCGTCCACCGGACGAGATCCAACTTTTCGAGTCGTGTAGTCCGAGTTCTCTTCGAACCATCCGTGGACAAGCCTGGCGTCGGTTCCGTCGGCACCGCTGGTGGCGAGCAGATGGGCCATCTCCGCTTCGGTGGGAATGCGGAATCGGCGGCCGGTCTTCACCACCAGCCACTCGACCAACTGCTCCGCCGCCTTGGGGCTGATGCTCAAAGCCGCGAAGCCGGCGTGTCCGTATCCGCGATCGACCAGCACGTACGGCTTGCTGGGACGAGTGACGGCATCGGATTCCGCCGTACTCGCTCCGGCGTCGGTATCCAGATTGAATATGAAGGCGTCGTAGAGGTCCCAGGTGATCTCGGTGTCGCTGACGTAGACCTCACGGCCGTCTTCACATCGGACCGGGATCAACTCGAGTTCAACGCTCGTTCCCTCGATCGGAAGCGACATCCGCTCGAGCGGCTCGGTGCTTGCCGGCGCCGCGACCATCGTCGTCGCTTCCTCCCCTGATCCACCGACCGCTTGCGGAGCGTCCTCCGAAGGGGCGGTCTGGCAGCCCCCGGCCAGGAGAGCGAAGCTCACCATCGCCAGGTTCGAGCAGAGTCGAATTCCAACCAGAGTGTCGTGAGACATGTTTGCTCGTAGTCCTCCGCCAGACGAAGAAGATCGGATTCAAGCCTCGGTTTCACCGAAAGGGCGACACCCGCAGGTCTGCTTGCGATCTACCGGCCGAGTCGACCGGGGGTTCGATGTTCCTCGAAGACCAACTGACATCGACGATGCCAACTCCTCGAGGCGAGTGCTCATGATCGCCGATCAACGCAATGCCGTCCAGCCCTAATCCGGGTTACGAGGTCGATATCCGCGATGAAAGGGGGGCGACTTGAATGGCGAACGGCCTTGCCGGCCCGATTCCAGTCCACGCATCAACCCACAAGAAAAACGACCCCGCGCCGACAAGGGCGCGGGGTCGTGGAACAGTCATCGTCCGCTGAATCGCGAGACTCAGATGGACCAGTTGGCGATCAGCACTCCAAGGTCACCACCATTGACGGTCAAGTCGCCATTGAGGTCAGCGGTCGGGTCACTGCTACCCCACAGGGCCAGGAAGATCCCGACATCGGCACCGTTGACCAGCCCGTCGTTGTTGAGGTCACCGGGGATGGAGTCATCACAAGCGATGCCGAAGACCCTGAGATTATCGACGCCGGCTTCCACCACGGAACCCTCGTCGTAGTCCCCCACCACGAAGCGAAGACGCATCTGGGCGGTGGGCGTGATTTCGGATTCGATCGGGAACTCGACGGTGACCCACGAGCTGGTGCTCTGCGTCACGGTCTCGAGCGTCTGCCAGGTCGAGCCACCATTGTTGGAAATGGAGACGTCCATCTGATCGAGGCCGGGTGCGGCACCGGCCTGGTCGTCGTACCACCGCTGATAACTGAGGATCGTGCCCTCGGTCGCGGTCCCGTCGAACACCGGGGAGAGCAGTGTGGTGAAGCCGCCGTCGACGTCACTGTTGGTGTTGCTGGGGTCGATGTCGGTGAGGAACGCCTGGCCGCTGCCGGACCCGGAGCCATCGAAAGACGGGTCGCCACGGTTGTTTCCTTCGACCACGCCTCGGTCCCACTGACCGTCGGTCGCGGTGTCGGAGCCGAGCCCGAGGGTCCAGCCGGCCGAGGACGTCCCGTCCCATTCA
>CAJWFU010000133.1:0-6494 GCA_913031315.1 uncultured Phycisphaerae bacterium
TACAGGTGGTCGCCGGAATGGTCGAACGAGGGGCCGACGTCCACGTGTTCAATCGGACGCACGCCCGAGCCGTCGCCCTGGCGGAGGAATTCGGCCCCCGGGTCACGGCGTCCGAGTCGATCGACGGTCACTTCGACGCGTTCGTCAATGCGACTTCGGTCGGGATGGCCGGAGGCCCCGCCCCGGATGCGTCGCCGCTTCCCGAAGGCGCGGTCCTGAACGATTCGGTGGTGGTGATGGACACCGTGTATTCCCCGAGGTCGACGCCGCTGCTGCGATTCGCCGCGGAGCGGGGTGCCCGTACGGTCGACGGAATGGCGATGTTCGTGGCTCAGGCGGAAGCTCAGTTCACCGCCTGGACCGGAACCGCCAGTCCTCCGGAACTGTTCACATCGCTCGTTCGGGACCAGGTGTGACGGGGTCGGAAACAGGTCCGCCGGAGATCTCTCCGCGGCTGGTCACCGGTGATTTCGACCGGATTCTTCCCAGCGGATTTCAGGCGCGGATTCAATCACTGGCTGAAGCCCTCTTCGTCATCCTGATCGTGGTCATCTTCATCCCGTTGCTGGACTTCGGGGGAAACCAGCTGATCGGGATCCTCACGGTGCTGGGATCCGTGACGCTGTTGATCCTGGGTGTTCATCTGTTTCAGTGGGTCTTGAGGCGTCGGGCGATGAATCGCCTCGAACCCGGAATTCGGGCGATCGTCCGTCGTGCCCGAAGACTTCCTTCACCATGGCAGCAGTGGATGTACGGTCGCTCCACTCGATCCGATGAGTTGGTCGTCGAAGCTCGTCGACATCATCCTGACGCCGTGGCGTTCGTGGGTTCGAGGGCATTGCGAGAGATCGAAGACATCGTGCTTTCAGAGACGCTCTTCGAGCCGACGTCGCTGGCGGAGGGTGGTCGACTGTTCTGGTCGGTGAGGTCGTTCGTTCTGCTTGGTGTTGGGATCGTCGCGATCGTGGGACCGATGGTGATGTTCGGTCTCGTGGGGGTCCCGATCCTCGCGGCGATCCCCTGCAGCGCTCCGTTTCTTCTTCTGGGAAGTGTCTTTCTCAAGGACATCCCCTGGTTCAATCGCTGGTGGCGCAAGATCCGTCGTCAATCGATGCGGACGATCGTCGGCCCTGGATTCCTGGTCACTCGCGGGAAGGTGTGGTCTCGTGACGACAGCGTGCTGATCTTGTACGACCCGCGTCGGACGGACTGGCGGGTGGAAGCGGCGTTGGTGGGGCCGGAAGGGGTTCGACGCCTGCGATTTGGCGATCGACGGGATCCCGACCTGAAAACCCTCTGGCAGGCATGGGCTCATCCCCGACCCCGGGTCGATCTCGTCCACGGGGTGTTGGTGTCGCTCGCCGCCGAAGGTTGACCGAAACCCGACCTCGATGGCGGATTCCGGCGGACCAAAACCCGGCTTCGTGGGGTGTCCACCTCAATTGGCTGAAACACTGGTGAAAGCCATGAGTTTTCTTGGCATCACTTCTTTCCAGGGTCATCTTGGGATTGAGAGAAGGTCCGAGATCCATGGACCAGGTGATAGGGAACAGGAACTCAATTCGGGCGACACAACACCTCGAAAGCCACCTCGAAAGCCACTTTGAAAGTGGCACCTTCGGGGGGGGCCGGTGAAGACGCCGATCAAGGGGTTGTCGCCCCCAGACTGGGAGCCGACATGACGACATGTCCGGCGCAACAGCTCAATCGTGAAGTTCTGCTCGGTGTGTCTGATCACACCGAAGTTGATTCTGGCGCTTGGACTGATCAGTCTTTCACCCGCTCCAGGTTCGAAGGCCCCCGACGAATTCTCTCGCTGGACATGGAGACCCTGGCGGATCTCCAACGCCCGGTGCCGAAGCACGAGGCCTCGGATCCGATCTGGTCGTCGATTCGGCAGGCGATCGAGATCTTCCCGGTCCCCCGTCACGGGAATCGTGAGGCGGTCGCGGCGGGCGTCGCCCGCCAGCAGATCGAATGTCACGCCATGACGCTGTTCGAGACCGAGGGAGTCGACGAGATCGTCGACCGACGATTGGAATCGGATCTTGGGTCCATTCCCGCCGGGCCGGCCACCGGCGATGACGAAGTCATCAGCATGGAGACGGGTTGGGGACCGCGCCGTCGCCCGGATGGCCGGGAAGCCAGATCGCAACCCCGAGTGACGATGTTGATCTCCGCAGTCACCGGCCTGATGGTCTTCGGGGCGTTGTTGCTGCTGGCGAAACTGGAATCGGCCCTGGCCCTGGCCGGCGGCACGCTCGCCGCATGGCCCTTGATCCAGACCCGAATCCAGCGCTCCGTATCTCATCCTCCGAAGCGACTTCCATTCGGGAGTGAGACGATCAAGGTCGGACGAGGTTGGATTGAAACCGCGTCCGGACGCCGACGTCGACGAGACGACGTCGTGACCACGGTCTTTCTGGAATCGGAGACCGATCGGCGGCTCGAGGTCCGGATCATCGGGCCGACCCGCGTGGTGCGACTTCGCTTCGAGTCGATCCAGGACGTCCGATTCGTCGAATTCTGGCGACGTTGGTCAGGATTCCAGACCGAAGCGTTCTCCCGTCGGGCCGGCTGAGGTCCACGGCCAGGACCCATCCTGGTTCGCCGCTCGCCTCGATCCCATCGTTTCGGGTGCGCTCTGATCAGGAACCGGTTTCGGGACCTCGAGCCTTCCGGCTTCGGATGTCGTCGATCGAGCGTGGCGTGCCCCGTTCGGCGAGGCCGGTGGGAACGACCGCGAGAATTCCTCGGAGCATCTTGTTCCATCGACCGGTCACCACCACCGGGCGGTTGGCTTCGCAGGCCCGCCATCCTTCCTCCACCACCGCTTCGGCGGTCTGCCACATCCAACGCGGCATCTTCTCCGCGATGTCCGGCATCCCGAGTCGCGCGTGGAACTCCGAGTGGGTGAATCCGGGGCAGATGGCGGTGCAGTGCACGCCACTTCCCAGGAACTGACGTCGCAGGCCCCGACTGCTCATGACCATCTGGGACTTGACGCCGGAGTAGAGGCTGCCAGGTGGTTCCGGGGCGAAACCCGCGAGGGAGGCGATGTTTCCGATTCGTCCCCATCCCCGTTCCAGCATCGGCGGTGCGAAGAGTCGGATGAGATGCAGCCAGGAAACCGACATCACTTCGAGGAATCCCCGCACCGTCGGCCAATCGCATTCCGTCAGGGTCTCCGGGAGGCCGTATCCCGCATTGTTGATCAACACATCGACATCGATCTCGTCTCGAGCGAGTTCGAAGAGGATGCGGCGTGGCGCCTCGGGGTCGGTCAGGTCGGCGGGAATCACCCGGCAGTTCACGCCGTGTGCGTCCTGGATTTCGGTGGCAACCGATTGCAAGGCGTCCAGCCGCCGGGCGGTGAGCACGAGGTCGAATCCCCGCTCCCCGAGGTGGCGAGCGAAGGTGGCGCCGATGCCGGTGCTGGCACCAGTCACGAGCGCAGTTCGAGGTCTTTCAGTGGTCATGGCGACATGGTCTCGCAACCCGGCCCGGTCTGCACGATTCAAAGGACGAATCGGCCGAGGTCTTCGTCGGCGAGGACCGGGGCGACTCGATCGCGCACGAACGGCGCGTCGACCTTGAGATTGGTCTCACCCCGCGCGACGCGATCGCCCGCATCAAAGGCGATGTCTTCGAAGACCCGTTCGATGACGGTCATCAATCGTCGAGCTCCGATGTTTTCGAGCCGCTCGTTGGCTTCCGCCGCAAACGTCGCCATGGCCTCGATCGCATCGGCGCTGATATCGACTTCCAGACCCTCCGTGGCCAGGAGGCGACGTTGTTGATCCACGAGATTCGCTTCGGGTTCGACCAGGATTCGTCGAAAATCTTCCGCGGTCAGGTCGCTCAACTCGACGCGAATCGGAAAGCGACCTTGCAGCTCCGGCATGAGATCGCCGACGGAAACCTGGTGAAAGGCGCCAGCAGCGACGAACAGAATGCCGTCGGTCTTCACCACGCCGTGCTTGGTGTTCACGCTCGATCCCTCGACGATCGGCAACAGGTCGCGTTGGACCCCCTGGCGGCTGACGTCACTCCCGCTTCGACCATCGGAGGTGGCCACCTTGTCGATTTCATCGATGAAGACGATTCCATCCTGCTCGGTGCGGTCGATGGCGGCCTCGATCGCTCGGTCTTGATCGATGAGAGGCTCGATCTCCTGTTCCACCAGAAGTTCCAACGCTCTCGGAACCAGCACCTTCCGGCGGTGCGTCTTGGCGGGCATCATGGACTCGATCATCGTGCCCAGGCCACCCATCGTGGGATCGTTCTGGTCCGGACCCATGCCCATCGCCGGAACGGTGGGCTTTTCACGGATCGTGATTTCCACTTCGTGGTCGTCGAACAGGCCGTCGTCCAACTTTTCGCGGAGCCGGGCTCGAACGCGTTCATGCGGATCTTCTCCCACGGGTACGCCGGGCGAGGGCGTCTCGATCTCATTCGAGGATTTGGAAGCGCTCTCCGCGTCGGCAGCGGGGGTGTCGTCGCCCAGGAGGATGCCCACCAGCCGGTCCTTCGCCGTGGTCTCGGCCCGACTTCGAACCAATTCCGCCTGCTCCTCCCGGGTCATCCGAATGGCCACCTCGAGCAGATCACGGATCATCGCTTCCACATCCCGGCCCACGTAGCCGACCTCGGTGAACTTGGTGGCCTCGACCTTGACGAAGGGGGCCTTCAGGAGTGAGGCCAGACGTCGGGCGATTTCGGTCTTTCCAACCCCTGTGGGCCCGAACATGATGATGTTGCGGGGTACGACCTCACGGGCGATTTCCGCCGGCAGCCGCCTTCGTCGCCAGCGGTTCCGCATCGCCACGGCGACCGCTCGCTTGGCATCCGCCTGTCCGATGATGTGGCGGTCCAGCGCGGCCACGATCGCCGGGGGCGTGAGCTCGTCCAGGGCGGGGCTCTCGGCGAGGGAGGAAGTCGATGTGGATTCCGGAATGGTCATGGACGAGCATCCTAGGCGGGGTGGGGGAGTGACTGTTCACCCCCCGCTACACTCGGGGAATGAAGACCTGGATTTCAGATCGTTCCCACGCCGTCGCCCGCGTCCTGATCCCGCTGCTGCTGTTGTCCGGCACCGTCGGTTGCCAGACTGATGGTGCCCACCACGGCGGGGATGATGAACACCACATCCTCGAACTTCGAGCCGGCGATGTCATGGAGATCCAAGGTTGGAGCCGGACGTCCCTGGTCATCGGAGGCAACCACGTCTGGATGGCTCCGGAGATCGCGGTCGACGAGGGAATGATTGCAGAGGTCGAACGAACCGGAGCGGAGGGTCGCTCCCTCGTGGTCACGCTCGATGCGGAGGGCACCGAAAACCTCCGTCGTCTCTCGACCGCCCAGCTCTCCCGGCCGATCGTGGTGGTGGTGGACGACCGGCCTTCATCGGCCCCGATCATGATGTCTCCCCTCGAAACGGAATTCAGGCTGACGGCGGACCATCTGACCGACGAGGAATGGGATGATTTCGTTCATCGCCTGTCCGAATCCACCGAGTGAACCTTCATGGCTGAACTGACCTACCGAACCGCCGGCGAATCACATGGCCCTGGAGTGGTCTCCTTCATCGAGGGACTGCCCCGCGGGGTGAAGGTCGATTCGGAGTTCATCGATGGTGAACTTCGACGCCGACAGGGCGGTTACGGCCGCGGAGGCCGCCAGCGGATCGAAACCGACCGAGCCCAGTACCTGGGAGGCGTCCGCCTCGGCCAGACCACGGGTGCGCCAGTCGCCATGTTGGTTCCCAACAAGGACAGTCGACTCGACGATCTCGAACGCACGCCTCCGGTCGAACGACCTCGCCCCGGGCATGCGGACCTCGCAGGAAGCCTCAAGTGGCTCGTCCCCGATTGTCGGGAGACCCTCGAACGAGCCAGTGCTCGCGAAACCGCCGGTCGTACGGGCATGGGGGCGCTTGCCCGATGCATGCTTCGCGATCTGGGAATCGAGGTCTTCGGATTCGTTCGAGGGGGCGGCCCCGACCCCGCGGCGATGGGAACCTTCGACGTCACGGAAGCGAATTGGCAATCCCTGCGCGAGGCTCGTGATGCAAGCCAGGTCTGTCTGCCGGATCCTGCGGCGAGCGATGCCATGATCGGATCGATCCGCCAGGCCAAGATCGACAAGGACACGGTGGGCGGCTTCGTCGAGGTGCACGTCTTCGGGTGCCCTCCCGGTCTCGGCACCTGCATTCAATGGTCGGAGCGACTGGACGCCCGACTGTCGTTCGCGGTGATGGGGATCCAGGCTTTCAAGGCGGTGGAGATCGGCCTGGGCGTCGAATGCGGTCGACGAAACGGGTCCGAAGTGCATGATCCGATCGGTTACGACGCGGCACGATCCGGAGAACGCCATTTCGGTTTCACCCGAACCTCGAACAATGCCGGGGGCCTCGAAGGTGGAATGACCGACGGCATGCCGGTGGTGGTCCGGGGGACGATGAAGCCGATCGCGACCCTGCTTCGTGGTCTGCC
>CAJWFU010000134.1:0-6468 GCA_913031315.1 uncultured Phycisphaerae bacterium
CCACCTCCCCTGGAGCGGAGACTCGACGTGATGGTGCCCCCGGGTGATCCCAAGCCGGTGCTCGAACCCGGTGGGCGAATCGTGAGGAAACGAACTCCACCGACCGCCATCGGTCCGGATTCGATCTCCCTGCCCACCACGAATTCCGAGGATCTCGCGATCCTCGACCCTCGTGGCCTGGTCTCCTTCAGCGCCGACGAGATCATGATCGACGAATCGCGTGACGCGATCGCGGTCGTGGGATCGGTGATCATCGACTACGACGGAACCGGAGCGGCCGATGACCTTCGACGGGTCTCCATGGTCTCCGAACGCGGCGTGGTCTTCCTTCGATCGGGAACCGTCCGCGGACTTCGCGAAGGCAGCACCACGGTCCAGGCCGAGTCGATCGAGGGGATCTACCTCGAGGGCGGAGTCCGAGCCAGCGACGGCGACTACACGGTCCGCGGGTCGAGCGTCTACTACGACCTCCCCCGGAACCAGGCCCTGGTCATGGACGCGGTGCTCCGTACCTACAGTCGGGCCGGGCAAGGCCTGGCGGTCTACGCCCGCGCAGACGAGCTGCGGCAGATCGCCTCGGACCAATGGACCGCGGAGAAGGGCACGGTCTCCACCAGCGAATTCTTCACGCCACATCTCTCGATCGGCCTTGATCGCCTGACCATCACGGAACGCGAGAATTCGCAGGGCGAGGAAAGAACCTGGGTCGAGGGCTCCGGACTGACGTTGAAGGCGGGAAGCGTTCCGTTCTTCTACCTCCCCTCCTTCTCCGGCCCCGCCGAGCAACCCCCGCTCATCGGAGTCAGGACCGGATTCCAGGAAGACAAGGGCTTCGGCCTTTCCACCCGGTGGAAGGCCTGGCAACTTCTCGGCGTGGAACCGATCAAGGGCGTGGACAGCGAACTCCTGCTTGACGGATGGTTCGAACGCGGTCCCGCCGTGGGGCTCATCCTCGGCCTCGACGATCTGGGCGGAATCAGCGGGAGCGGCCGATTCGACGCGTACGGCCTCTACGATCTCGGCGGCACCGACCGCACCTCCGCGGGTCGGAACGTGATGATCGAAGAAGGTCTTCGCGGACAGGCGATCGGGGAATACCGAGCGACCCTGTCGGCGGATCTCTATCTGGAAGCCCAACTCGCGTACATCTCGGATGAAACTTGGATCACTTCCTGGCGACGACAGGACTACAACGCACGCCGGGAGTACGAATCCAGCCTCTATCTGGACTACTCGCCCGACAACACGTCGCTCTCGATCCTCGCCCGGGGTGAACTCAACGGGTTTCTCTCCAATGGCTGGGCCCTCGCGAGCCAGCCCTACTTCGTGAACAAGCTCCCGGAACTGGATTACGCCCGTGAAGGTGATGATCTGGCCGACACCGTCACCTGGTCGAGCCGCTGGAACTTCGCCAGCATGTCGATCAGCCCGACCGCCGGCACCGCGAACTCCCTCGGCATCCGTGACGCGAACTTCGCGACCGACAATGGGAACCAGAAGGTCTCGGACCTCTACTTCGACGCGGGATACACCGATGAGACCGTGCAGCGATTCTTCACCCGGCAGGAATTCGCGGTTCCCATCGAGGGTGAGGGCTGGACCGTCAGTCCCTTCGTCTTCGGACGCTTCAGCGGATACCTGGAGGGGGACAATGCCGCGTACCTCGAGGCTCAGAATCTCAATCCCGACCAGCCGGACTATCGCGTCATGCTCGGAGGCGGGGCGCGAGCGTCCGCCCAGTTCCAGATGGTCGACGACACCGCTCGCAGCGACCTGTTCGACATCCACCGCATGCGACACATCCTGGAACCCAACGCCACCCTCTGGTACGGCTGGGACGATCGGCCCACCGGGTACATGCCGATCTACGACCAGCGGATCGAAGGCGCGACCGGAGGAGCCGCGGCCCAGCTCGGAATGAGGCAGACCCTCCAGACCCAACGTGGTGGCGTCGGCAATCGACGATCGGTCGACATGCTGGTTCTGGATTACGGCGTGGTCTTCAACGATCCCAGTGCCGACTACCAACGCACCGATCTCCCCGTGAACGCGAGCCGATCGCAGTACTACCAGTGGGCCCAGTCTCCGTATCCCCAGTTCTACCGCTGGGAACCGGAACTCAGCCAGTGGGGCAGTCACGGATATGCCAGCGGCGTCTGGCAGGCCAGCAGTTCGCTCTCTTTCGCGGCCAACGGTCTCTTCAACTGGGAACCCCGGGAAATCTACGACTATTCAAGCGACCCCGAGGACCCGACCGTTCGCTCGATCAGCGGGCTGCTTCGAGGCTCGGTCGGGGTCGAACTCCAGCACAATCCCGACACTGCGTCCTACCTCGAATATCGATATCTGAGCGCCAGCGAGAACGAGATCCTTCAGGGTGGCGTGCTCTACCGCATCGGAAGGCTCTATCGGATGGCCATCAGCCCCCAGTACGACCTTCGTCGTGGTGAATTCCGAGCCGTGACCGGTTCAGTTCAGCGCAAGCTCCCGGATTTCGATCTTTCCCTGTCGATCGGCTACGACATCATTCGAGGCGACACGACCTTCGGCCTGAATCTTCGGGTTCCACCGGAACCCGGTGTCGGATTCAAGACCTACTGACCCTCCACGGGCGTGACCGGTTCATCCCCACGTTCCTTCCCGTGCGAGATCGCTCCACATCGCGTGCATCGCGTCTGTCCGGGAAGGACACTCTTCCGAGTGGTGAAGCGTTCCAGCCGGAACGCCCGGCCACAATCGGGACAAGGTCTGTCTTCCGTCGCGCCGACCATGGATCGGGCCGCAAAGCGTGAGAGCGGATCGATGCCCATCAGGGCCCGACCGCATTCCCCGCAGACCGTGGCGCCCCGAGGGATCGACTGCTTGCAGCGAGGACACGGCCTCACCGCCTCGTCCAACCCCGACGGCGGATCGGCCAGAATCAAAGCCAGAACAACGGCCGCCCCCGGCACCAATCCGAGGAGCCCGAAAACGAGAATCTCCGGATCGTCGATGATCACGCCGATCACGATCACGGCAAGGCCGGACATCGCCAGGCATCCGAACAGCGAGACGCCCAGCCACCAGCGACCGGATCGCATCACCGTGATCCTGAATCGTCAGCCACCCAACCCACCCCGGACGCCGTGAGCTTGCGCCCCCTCGGGGTGCGGGCCAGGAAACCGATCTGCAGGAGATACGGTTCAACCACGTCTTCAAGCGTTCCGGCGTCATCACCCATGGTCGCCGCAACTGCTTCGAGCCCCGCCGGCCCCCCCTCGTACACCTCGGCAAGCACCCGGAGGTACTTGCGATCGATCTCGTCCAGCCCCAGCGAATCGACCCCTTCCAGATCCAGGGCCGCGGTCACCGCGGCTGCATTCACCACGCCGGTCCCTCGGACCTGAGCGAAATCCCGAACTCGGCGAAGCAGTCGAAGGGCCACCCGCGGCGTCCCTCGGCTGCGACGGGCGATCGCCTCGAAGCCCTCGTCCGCGACCGCATCGATGCCGATCCGAACCGCAGCCCGCTCGAGAATCGAAACCAGATCATTCTGCGGGTAGTACTCGAGGTGATGCGTGATGCCGAATCTGGCTCGGAGCGGCTGGGTGAGCATTCCAGCCCGGGTGGTCGCCCCGATCAGCGTGAACGGTTTCAGACTCAGCGAGATGACCTTGGCATGCATGCCGCTGTCGACCGTGAAGTCGACCTTGAAATCCTCCATCGCCGGATAGATGTACTCCTCGACCACCGCGGGCAGTCGATGGATCTCGTCGATGAAGAGAATGTCGCCTTCGCCGATTCGGGTGAGGGTTCCCACCAGATCGGCTGCTTTCGTGAGCGCCGGTCCGCTGGTCACCCAGGCCTTGGTTCCCATTTCTTCGGCGACCACGTGCGCCAGGGTCGTCTTCCCAAGCCCCGGAGGACCATGGAGAAGCAGATGCTCGAGTGATTCCCCCCGCCCCTTCACCGCTTCGAGTGCGATGGAAAGCCGCTCGATCAGCGGCCCTTGACCGACGTACTCCGACATCGTGCGAGGTCGGACCGCGGGCGACGGGTCTCGTTCCGCCGGAACCGGGGAAGAAGGCTCGGAAGACGTCGGCTCGCGGTCATCCCGCTGCGACTCCCCGGAGACGATTCGTTCTCGTGCCATGGTCGCATTCTGCCCGGACCGGCGGCTCGACGCCAGTGAGAAGCTTCAAGCCTTCGAATTGACCTCAGGATTCGCTCGCCCCTCGGCCTCGAAGAACCCTTGAACCTCGAAACCGAAGACCCCGGCCACCAGACTGGAAGGGAAGGTCTGGCAGAGTTGATTGAGCTCACGAACATTGGCGTTGTAGAACCGTCGCCCGGCGGCGATTCGATCTTCGGTGTTGGTCAATTCCCGCTGCAGAGACAAGAAAGCCTCGTCGGCCTTGAGGTCGGGACAGGCCTCGGCCACCAGCATCAGACTTCCGAGACCGGCCTCAAGCGCCCGTTCGTCTCCGGATTGCTGATCGGGCCGGCCTTCGTTGGCCCGGGCTCGATCTCGGAGTGCGATGACCCGCTCCAATGTCTCACGTTCATGGGCGGCGTAACCCTTCACCGTGGCCACCAGGTTTGGAATGAGGTCGTATCGACGCTTCAATTCAACCGCGACCCCCCCCCAGCTGTCCCCCAGATGCACTCGCACCGATGCCATTCGGTTGTACGTCACGATCAACCAGATGAGCGGGAGCATCAGCGCCACGCCGAGGCCTACGAGCACGATCACGAATCGTCGCCCGAACGACCCTCATCGGCCATCGAATTGGCCAGGTGTCTCGGCCATCGCTCGAAGAATCCGCCCACCCAGTCGATCTTCCCCTGGAACTCTTCCGCCTCCCACCGGCTCCGTCCATCCGAGATGCAGAGAAGTCCACCATCCAGTTCGAGCGCCGGCGGATCCGTTTCGAGGACGTATTCCATGATGCGAGGATCCACGAGGTCGTAGGCAAACCGCTTGTCGTCACTGGAAACGTGATAGCGACGACTGAATTCATCGCTCTCGAAGTCGATGTCGTCGAATCCGAGCACCCCGGCCACCCGGTCGAAGATGCCCTCACGTCGAATGATCGTCTCGGGACACTCGCCAATGGGGTTGTGGGCGACCAGGTAGCTGAACCGGCGGGTCCTCGACTTCCGGTTCTTTCCCGAACCCGATTCCACCGTGTACCGAAAGTCACCCATCTCGATCTCGATCTCATGCCCGCCCAGCGAGAGGGCGCCGTGAATCGTGTTCCAGGCCGCCCGACGACGGCCGCGTCGAAACATGGCGAACCGGGCGAAGCGCTCATCCGCGGTCGAATCCACGGCTCGGCGGAAGGACAGCCCGAGTGAAGAGGCCAGGCTTTGAAGCTCCGTGGCCCGCTTTTTCTCGAGATGGGCGGCGGTCGCGATGAAGATCAACGCGCCAATCACGACGAGGACGATGAGGAAAATTTCCAAGAGTCGCCTTCCCTTCGCTGGTCACCCTCAGAATTCGACCTTGGGTGCCGCCTTGACGGCCGCGGCTTCGGCCTCGTCGAGCTCGAAGAAACTCATGTCGCTGAATCCGAACATCCCCGCGATGATGTTCGACGGAAACGTCGTGGTCGCGGTGTTGAAGCGAGTCACGGCGCTGTTGTAGTGCTGCCGAGCGAAGCCGATCTTGTTCTCGGTGCTCGTCAGCTCTTCCTGCAACTGGATGAAGTTGGTGTTCGCCTTGAGATCCGGATAGGCCTCGGAGACGGCGAAGAGTCGCCCCAGACTCTGGGTCAACATGTTCTCCGCTCCAAGCTGAGCCCCGATTCCTTCGGCCCCGGCCGCGGCATTCCGAGCCGCCGTGACCGCCTCCAGAGTCTCGCTCTCGTGAGTGGCGTAGCCCTTCACGGTGTTCACGAGATTTGGAATCAGATCGTGACGGCGCTTGAGCTGTACGTCGATGTCGCTCCAGGCACTCTCTGCGCCAAGTCTCTTTCGCTGAAGTCCGTTGTAGAGCCCGATCACGAAAAGGATCGCCAGCACCGCCACGACAACAAGGACCAGAACGACGAGAAGTAGAGGACCACTCATGGGGCGAGCTCCTGAAAGAGGACCGGCGTCCGATGGTCGGCGGCGGATGCTCACCGATCCGGAACGGACCTGATGCACTCAGATCCTAACAACAGTGAGGCGGAATCCCCGGCGTCGGCCGCTGATCAATCCGCACCCGGAGGCCGGGACCGAGCATCAACCTCAGCCAGAAAAGCCCCCACGTCGCGAAAATCGGAGAGGACGATCCCAGCCCCCGCGGCACGGAGGCGTTCCGCATCAGCGCCTCGGCCAAGACCGATGAACCCGATTCCCAGACGTCCTGCCGCCTTCACATCCCAGATTCCGTCGCCGACGTAGACGATCGGACACGCGGCCCGATCATCATTCATGGCCCGTCGGGCCGCCGTCGAGATGATGACTTCCCTTGGGTGCGCGTCATCGGCGTGAGCGGCGGGG
>CAJWFU010000135.1:0-6406 GCA_913031315.1 uncultured Phycisphaerae bacterium
CCGGAGGAAACGAGTGCGAATGGCGAGAACGAGCCGGTTCGAGACATCGCCCTGATCGTCCATCAGGCCGGTGCCATCGATGCGGCTCAGTTGGAAAGCGTTCGTCGCCTGGCGGCGGGGTCGGCGGATCATTCGATGGCCGAGATCCTCATCGAACTCGGGGTTCCGGAACCCACGGTTCAGGCCGCGGTCGCGGAAGAAGCGAGGATTCCATTCCTACGGGTCGATCTCGATGCGATCGATCAGGCGAATCTGAAGCGGTTGGGTGCCGAGTTCTGTCGCGATCGACTCGTGGTTCCGTTGCAGAGCGACGGCGCTCGAACCATGGTCGGTACGACCGTGCCCGACGACGTCTTCCTGCTCGACGATGTGAAACGCCGGCTCGGAGTATCCGTGGTCCGGCACGTCCTGGTGTCGGTCCAGGAGATCGAAGCGACGATTCGGGGAATCCTCGGTGACGGTGACCCATCGGTCGGCGATGTCGAGGCCATCCTCGCGGACGTCGAAGAAGATGACGTCGAGGTCGAGAAGCAGGATGATGAAAGCAAGAATCTGGAGGCGGAGGCGGAGAGTTCGCCGGTCGTCCGGTACGTGAATCACATCATCCAGACCGCGCTCACCGAAGGCGCTTCGGACATCCACGTCGAACCGGGGGAGACCACGCTCAAGGTTCGAATGCGGATCGACGGCATCCTCTTCGAGATGATGACCCCGCCTCGCAAGATGCACAGCGCGCTGACCAGTCGAATCAAGATCATGGCCGATCTGGACATCGCGGAACGACGTCTTCCCCAGGATGGTCGCATCCGGGCGAACGTCTCGGGACGAAAACTCGATCTGCGAGTGTCCACCGTTCCGACGGCGCACGGCGAGAAGACCGTGATGCGAATCCTCGACGACCGAGCGATCCAGGTGTCGCTCGACGATCTCGGCTTTTCCGAGGACACGCTTCTGATCTGGAAGAAACAGATCGAACAGCCGCATGGAATCATCCTGGTCACCGGTCCCACCGGATCCGGGAAGACGACCACGCTGTATTCCTCGCTTCGCCAGATGGATCTTCCGCGCCTCAACATCTCGACGGTCGAAGACCCGGTGGAATACGCGCTCGAGGGCGTGACCCAGATCCAGACCCACAGCGCCATCGACATGACCTTCGGTCGAGCCTTGAAGGCCTTGCTCCGGCAGGACCCTGACGTGGTGATGGTCGGCGAGATCCGGGATCACGAGACCGCGTCGATCGCGGTTCAGGCCGCGTTGACCGGTCACCTCGTGCTCTCGACCCTTCACACCAACGATGCGCCGAGTTCGATCACGCGATTGATCAACATCGGGGTGGAACCCTTCCTGGTCGGAGCGGCCCTCAACGGGGTGCTCGCTCAACGGCTCGTACGGCGGATCTGTCCCGACTGTCAACGGGAGACGCCGATTCCCGAGGACACTCGTGAGTTCCTCGGAGTCCATGGAATTCACGCCGACGTGCTTCCCCAGGGCGTTGGTTGTGAGTCATGCCGTCAGACGGGTTATTCCGGCCGCCTCGGCCTGTACGAGCTGCTCGTCCTCGACGACCATCTTCGTGATCTCATCGCGTCGAATCCGAACGTCACCGAATTCCGCCGGATCTGTTGCGAACGCGGCATGGTCACGCTTCGTGAGGACGGATTTCTCAAGGTGGCCGACGGCCGAACCACGGTCGAGGAGGTTCTTCGGGTCACGGAAGCGACGATCTGATTCGATCCTCGACTTCAGATGAACGCGCAGATCACGAGTTGGATCCAGATCGCAGCCGCGAAGCCAAGTTTGAGGATGGTGCCTGCGACCCGGCCGGCGGCCGCACCGGTCGCAGGTTTGAGCGTCTCCTTGATCTTGACCCCATCTCGTGAAAGTTCTCCCACGAGAGCGCCGGTGGCCGCGCCCAGCGCGGCCCCGACGAGGGTGCCGATCAGCGGAATCAGAATCACGAACGTTCCGATCAATCCACCGACGAAACCGCCGACCACGGCACCAAACGTCCCGCGACGACTGGCGCCCCCGGCTTTGGCACCTGCCGCTCCGGCGAGGAACTCGACCAGTTCGGCAATGGCGGCGATCAGGATCGCGATGACGAAGGCCCAGACCCCGAACATGGGTTCCTCGTCTTGACGCCACGCCAGTTGGACGAGATCGGCGATGCCGGCCAGGCCGATGACCAGCCAGGTGCCGGGAAGACCGATGGCGGAGGTGAGGGTCAGAATCGCACCGATGAGGGCGAAGGCGATTCCCAGGGCAATGGTCAACACGGAGTGGCTCCATCCCGACTCGGGGCTTCCGTTCGGAGGGGCAGTCGAAGGAGTCGGGACCCACGGAGGCCACGATTTTCGAGCCGAAGGTGGTGAATATCGTCTGATTCGGACCAGGCGATATCGAATTCCAGCACTTCATCGCTCGTGGTCACCGGGCCTTGCGTCCGGCCCTGACGGAGAATCGTGGCTCGTCCGAGGGGGGGGCGAAGCTCGATTGTGAGGCCCGGATCACGATCGAGCCAGATTCGACGATGATTCTCAATCGGCTCCAGATCGAGCATATCCCCGATTTCAAGGCGATCAGGGCGGTTTTGGGTCCGCCACGTGAGGACATCCCGAGATTCCGTGGTGATCGCCGAGTCGAAAGAGATCTCCGTGGACGGTTCGAGCATCCAATCGAAATGAGGAGGGGGGCCATGGGGATCCGGCTCGTGCCGGATCAAAGTGGTTCGGAGGGGTCGAGAATGGGCATCCATGAGAATGGGGTCCGAGAGGTTCGCCAGTATTGGCGGAGCGCGGTCTGTTTGGTCGACTCCGTATCATGCGCCCAACCGAGCCCGTCTGTGGGCTGGGGTTTCACAGTTGGAGTCCGAATGGTCCATTTCAGCCTCATGAACCGATTCCGTCAGATTCGCCCCGTGGGAACCATCTCGGCCTTGGCCGTCCTCGCCGTGATGGTGGGGGTTCCCGTTGGTTGCGAAACCATGCCGGACACACCGACCTTCACGCTCCAGCGTGATGGTGATCACGAATTCGAATGGGGACGCTACGAGTCGGCTTCGGCCTACTACGAGCAGATCCTGAAGCGTGAGCCGGGAGACATCGATGCGCTCTCCATGAACGGGCGTTGTCTGCTCGAACTGGGGAAGCCCCGGGAAGCAGCGGAGAACTTTTCGATTGCGGTGGCAGGCAAGCCGGGTGACCGGACGCTCCTGCTCCTGCTTGCGAAGTCTCGCTTCGAGTCCGGAGAGTTCAACGAGGCTTTTGATCTGGTTCGCACCTGGGCGGTGGACAACAACGACTCCGTCGCCTGGATCACTCTCGCCAGATTCGCGCGGGAAAGCAATGATCCGGATACCGCGCGAGAGGCCGTGTTGCGAGCGATCGAGACCGACCCGGAAGGATCGGCCGAGCCGTACGTTCTGGCCGCAGAGATTGAAATGGACCTCGGTGACTCCACCGCGGCCCTTCGACGCCTTCGGCAGGCCTACGGACTCGAGCCTGGCAACCTGGACATCGCCGAACGGCTTCGTGCCTACGGGGAGATCCCGGGCCCGACACTCGTGCTTCCTCCCGGTTCCTGATCGCCTTTGTGATTCGCATGCCGCAGCCCGCCAGTGAACACCGACGCGAGGAACGTCCGGCCGAATGGCTGGCGATCCTTGCCCAGCTGGGCGACATCGCGCGGGTTCGCCTGCTTCGACTGGTCGAACAGGCCGAACTCGGCGTCGGAGAGCTGGCCACCGCGGCCCAACTTCCGCAATCCACGGTGAGCCGCCATCTCAAGGCCCTGCATGAGCATGGCTGGATCGTGAAGCGGAGCGAAGGCACGGCCAGTTTCTACCGCTTGTTGCCACAGGCCCTGGATCCCGATTTGCGTCGGCTTTGGGAGACGACCCGCGATCGGGTCGCCGGCGGACCGGGCTTTGCAGACGACGACACCCGTCTGGGTGAGGTTCTGGCCAGTCGTCGAACCGACTCTCAGGCATTCTTCGGGCGGGTGGGTGGCGAGTGGCACGAAATGCGTCAGGAGCTGTTCGGCACCGGGTTCGGACCGGAGGCCATGCTTGGTCTCCTGGATCCGGACTGGGTGGTGGCCGACCTTGGCTGCGGTACCGGTGATGCCGCGGAACGGCTCGCTCCGGTGGTCCGCGAGGTCATCGCGGTCGATCGTGAACCCGCCATGCTGCAAGCGTGTCGAAAGAGACTCGGGAATCGAGACAACATTCGGTTCGTCGAGGCCGAACTACTGTCTCTGCCGCTCGAGAATGCTTCGGTCGATGCGGCGGTGATCATGCTGGTGCTGCACCATCTTTCAGATCCGGCGTCGGTGCTCACCGAGGTCTCGAGAGTGCTTCGCCCCGGAGGTCGAGTCCTCGTGGTCGACATGGTCAGTCACGAGCGCGAAGAATACCGACACGACATGGGTCACCAGCATCTGGGGTTCGACGAATCCGTGGTTCGCAGCTGGGCGATCACCGCAGGATTCGATCGATCGACCTGGAGACGTCTTCGACCCTCGCCCGGAGGACGAGGGCCCGGACTCTTCGCCGCGGGCCTGTTCAAGGCTTGAGTTCGCCGGGCGATCCGTGGGCTCAGCCCTTCATCGCCTTGTTGATCGTGGCGATGGTCTTTCTGGGGTCGGATTCCGCTCGACTTCGGCAACCACCGCAGCAGGTGCCGACGGCCTGATCGCTGATCACGAACCAGTTCGCCTTCGCCGAAAGTTCCCGCCCGGTCATCGGGCAGTTCTTGTTGACACCGGCGGCCTTCGCTTCCGCGATGACGGCGGCGTCGAGGATCTTGATGTACTTCGCGGGATCCTGCGAGAACTTGCGAACGCAGCGGGTGCAACACAGTCGAATCAGTCGGTTCCGTGAGACCACGAGCTTGCAGTCCTTGGCCTCGGCGCCGGTGGGGCTCGGCAGCGCCTCGTCGGCCATGATCAGGCAGGTCGCGGTCTTGGGATAGCGGGGAAGTTGCTGGGCGATGATCAGTTCGTCGACCGCCGGGATGTACTTGCCGGGCTGCTTCTTGAAGGCACCGAGGCAACGGTTGCAGCAGAAGCGAAATTCGCGACCGGCCTGAGCCTTGTCGCCGGCGCCGTCGTGGATCAGGACCTTCCCACCGTCGGCGGGGAGGGGTTCGCCGCTCATCGCGCACACTTCAAGGAGGTAGGGGGCTCCCACGCGCGTCGGAGTGGCAGCGGCCTTGGCGGGGTCGTCTGCGGGGGTGGCCACGACGAGGCTGAGAAGCAGGGAAAAAGCGAGGGTGGCGATCGTGGTCATGGAGGCGGTCCTTGAGTGTGAAAGATCGTTCGAGAAGATACCGATCTTTGAGGCACCTGCGGGGATTGGTCCTCGTGATCATTGACTGGCCCCCGTTGGCGGGCGTAGACTTCATCCATTCATCGGTTCAATGGATGAATATATTCTGGGTTCGCGAAACCAAGGTTTCGAACGCCTCGAAAAAGTCATCTGAACCCATTCTCAGTCACCCTTGCGTCAACTGGAGCCTCCCCTTGACCGCGACCGCCTCCGAAGCCGGAACCTTTCTCTCGACCGGCCTGCCCCTGTTCACCACCCTGCCCTACAAGGTGCGTGACCTCTCCCCCGAGACGGTTGCTTTCGGCCGCAAGGAGATGGACCTCGCCGAGCATGAGATGCCCGGTTTGATGGCCCTGCGGGCGGAATACAAGGGCAAGAACCCGCTCAAGGGTGCTCGAATCACCGGCTCGCTCCACATGACGATCCAGACTGCGGTCCTGATCGAAACGTTGGTCGAGCTCGGCGCCGACGTTCGCTGGGCGAGCTGCAACATCTTCTCGACCCAGGACCATGCGGCGGCCGCGGTCGCGGTCGGCCCGAACGGCACGGCCGACGATCCGTCGGGCGTCCCGGTCTTCGCGTGGAAGGGTGAGACGTTGGAGGAATACTGGTGGTGCACCTTCCAGGCCTTGAACTGGCCCGGCGGCGAAGGCCCCAACCTGATTCTCGACGACGGCGGGGACGCGACGCTTCTGGTCCACAAGGGACTGGGCTTCGAACAGGCCGGCGGCGACGTGCCGAGCCCCGATACCACCGACAATCCGGAATTCAAGTGCGTCTTCGGACTGCTCGAAGCCATCAAGAACCAGAAGTCCGATTACTGGACCCTGTCGGCCCCGAACATTCGCGGCGTGAGCGAAGAGACCACCACTGGCGTCCATCGGCTCTACCAGATGGCCGAATCCGGAGAACTCCTGTTCCCCGCGATCAACGTGAACGATGCGGTGACCAAGAGCAAGTTCGACAACCTCTACGGTTGCCGTCACTCGCTGGTGGACGGCATCATGCGAGCCACCGACGTCATGCTTTCGGGCAAGGTCGCCGTGGTCTGCGGCTACGGCGACGTCGGCAAGGGTT
>CAJWFU010000136.1:0-6401 GCA_913031315.1 uncultured Phycisphaerae bacterium
GGTGACCGCGAGGTAGAACTCCTTGGCGATGTCGACGCCCCGCGGCGACGAGGAGTCTCTTCACTTCGATGCCTTCGGGGCCGGTCTGTACGGAAACCATGCGGTTGCCAAGCATGAAGGTCGCGGCCTCGCGGGCCTCCTCGACGCTTCGGACGAGCTTCACGAACCCGGCCTTGCCGCGGCCGCCCGCGTGGACCTGGGCCTTCACCACCACCAGGGTCTCTCCCGACTCGAAGATGCTGCGGGCTTCCGACACCGCGTCGTCGATCGTCTCGACCATGCTTCCGGGAGGGACGGGAATGCCGGCGTCGGAGAGAAGCTGTCGGGCCTGGTACTCGTGGATCTTCATCGGAATTGGCTCTTGGTTGGGCGAAAAAGACGGGCGGAGAAGTGTACCGGGGCCGGTGTCGGCCATGCGGGGCGATTGGAGGGTCCGGGGGGGACGAGGGGAAAATCAGTCCTGGTTTCCCAGTCCCCGGTGGCGGTCGATCAGACGCTTGATTCCATCCGGATCGGGAATGTTCACGATCTGGATGTCGGCCGTCCCGTCGCCGGCGGCGGAATCGATCTCCAGGGTGCCGATCCGAGCGATTCGCTGCCAGACCGACTGGGTGATCCGGATGTTGCGAACGTGACTGTGGAGAACCTCCGAGGTGCTTCGCACCACGATTCCCCGTTCATCGATGGTCCGGCGATCCGTGATCTTGAGGCGATCCCAGCGGTGGCCCAGGACGAAGATCCAGAGGCCCCAGCCCATTCCGATCAAGGCGGAGACCCCGCCCGGCCATCGCAGCCACTCGGGCAGTCCCCCTGAGAATGAGAGGATCAGCATCGTCAGGCCGCCGAGGAGGAATCCCAGAGATCCCAGGCTGGCGAGTGGCTGGCCTCGGACCAGGGCGGGCCGGACCATGCGGAGAAGTTGCTCGGAGGGGTCGGCGATGGATGAGTTCTGCCCTCGACTCGACGCCGGCGTCTCGCCACCGCCCCGGGAGACCCGGTTGATGTCGCCGCAGTAGGGGCATGGCACGCGATCGGCGTCGGGATCGACCGGAAAGGACCGGTCGCAGGCATCACATTGCCATTCGATCATGCCATCGGGATTTGATTCTGATTCTGGCACGGGTCGCGGAGCTCCTCGGGGGTTCCGGCGATTCAGGCGGAGGGAGGGACGTCGCCGGTCCCCTCCATCCAGCGGTCGGCGCATCGACCGGCGGGGTGGCTGGTGACTTCGCCGCCACGCTCGCGATAGGTGCCGCTCCAGTCTCCCCGTCGGACCACATCGATCGCGGTGAGAAAGGCATCGACGTCCGACTCGTCGTTGAACAGGCCGATCGACGCTCGGACGGCGCCGGAGTTCGCATCGCCCTGGAGCAGGCGGTCGCTGTGCAGGTGAGCGCAGAATCGCCCGTTTCGAACCGCGATCGCGAACTCCTCGCCGAGCACCGCCGCCGTGAGCATGTCGGAGACTCCGTCGACGTTGAACGGGATGATGCCGACGCGTTCTTCGAGTTCTGAGGGCCCGTAGAGCGTGATGCCGCCAATGGACTTCAGTCCGTCGACCATTCGGTTGAACAAGACCATCTCATGCCGGCGGACTTCGCTCATGGTGATCTTCTCCAGCGATTCGAGCATGACCGCCATGCCGATCGCGCCGCCCACGTTGGGGGTCCCGAACTGGTGTCGGTCCGGGCTGGCGAGCCAGGTCGCTCCGTCTTCGTCGACTCGAGCCGCGACTCCTCCACCCGGAACCACGGGGTCGACCGCATCCAGGATGGTTCGGGGTCCGATCAGGAACCCGGCACCGAACGGTGCATAGGCCTTGTGACCGGCGGCCACGAGGAAGTCGATGGAGGTCGGATCTCCGGGAGGTCCCATGTCGATCGGCGCGTGGGCCACCAGTTGGGCGGCATCGACGCAGATCAGGGCCCCGGCCTCGTGGGCGAGGGCCGCGATCTCGCGGATCGGCGGCATCCAGCCCGTGACGTTGGCCGCGCCGGTGACGGAGACGAGTTTGATCCGGTCTCGTTTGAGCACCTCCCGCAGCGCGGCGAGGTCGAGTCTCTGGGTCGGGTCGAGTCCGATTCGTACCACTCGTCCCCGTCGTCGATGAGGGAGGTCGCTGCTGTGATGTTCGAGGTCGGTGACCAGAACGGCGCCCGGCAGAGGCTCCACGGCGTGGGCGACGATCTCGCAGGCGGCGGTGGTGTTCGATGTGAACACGACGCAGTGGTGATCGAGGTCCGCGCCGACGAACCTCGCGCAGGTGCGGTAGGCGTCTTCGAATCGGAGAGTCGATCGTCGAGCAAGTTGATAGGACGCTCGATGCACGTTCGCGTAATCGAGGCTCAAGAACTGCTTGACGGCGTTCATCGCGACGTCGGGAGGATGCGTGGTCGCTGCGTGGTCCAGATAGACCAGTGGTTTTTCCGTCCCGTCCAGCACCCGGACTCGGCGCCCGGTGATCGCGAAGTTCGCCCGGATCGACTGCCAGTCCCGGTGATCCAGTTCGATCTCGGTTGATGCGGTCGAGTGATCGACCGGGCCGGCGGCGGTCGGCAGACCCTGTTCCTGCCAGCGACGGAATCCGCCCGCAACGCTTCGGACGTCCTGGAAACCCATCTGTCGAAGCGTGAGAGCCGCGAGAAGGCTGCGGTTGCCTCCGTCGCAGTAGAGGCAGATGGTCAGCAATGGATCGTCGGCGAATTCCGCGACGGCCTTCTCGAGCGTGCCGCGAGGTATCAGTCGGGCACCGGGCGCGATCCCATCGGCCAGTTCATCGGATTCTCGAAGATCGATCACCAGGGCGCCGGTCTTCTGAAGCTCGATGCATTCGGAAGGGGATACTTCCGAAATCAGCTCGCGGGCCGCACCGCAGAGGTCTGCGTAAGAGGATCCGACCGAAGGTTCAGGCATTCCTGAATGGTACTTGACCGGGGTGCGTAGAACGAATCGGATCGCGGACTCCGACTTGCGGCACGCCCCGGGGTCCCTACCGGTGGGGGTCAGTTCTGGTCGACGAAGTGGAGCTCGATGTATCGGGCCACGTAGTCCAGAATGCTCGACGCTTCGGGGATCTGGGGATTCGAGGTCGGCCCCATGGGCTCGAACCGCATGCCGCGAAATCGTTCAACCGCATCGGTGGCACTCAGGCCGTGCTGGAGGGCGAGGCTGAAGGCCCGGCAGAAGCCCTGGATGAGCCCGGAGAGGGTCGAGCCTTCCTTGCTCATCTTGATGAAGATCTCGCCGGGTTGGCCGTCTTTGAACAGGCCGATGGTCAGATAGCCTTCGTGTCCGGAAATCCCGAACTTGTGGGTCACGGAGCTGCGAGTCTGGGGAAGTGACTCGCGACGTGGTTCGGCAAGACTCGACATGGATTCAGTGCTCCGGAGATCGTCTTTGGCCCGACTTCGACCTTGGCCTGACTTGTGGCCGAGGTGCATTGTACAGATCGGTCACCAACCGGACTCGTCCTGAAGATTCGGCCGACATCGCCCGGGTGTCGGCGGTTGTGGAATCAGACATAAACACCGCCCCCTCCCGGAAGAATCCGGCAGGGGGCGGTGAATTGATCAATCGATTCCGACGGGCTCACTCGGCGGCAGGTTCGCCGCTGGCTTCTTCGGCACCTTCGGCGGCTTCTTCCGAGGATTCCTCGGTGTCCTTGGCCTTCCGAGCCGGCTTCTCGATGAGTTCGCCTTCGTTGTCGAATTCCATTTCCTCGGACTCTTCCGCGATGCTTCGGTCGGCATCAACCTTGATGATGACTTCGACCTTCATCTCCTTCTCGAACTGAATCACCACCGGGTACTCGCCGACCCGGCGAATCGGGTTGGCCAGTCGGACGGCCCGCTCGTCGACCCGGTGACCGAGTTCGTTGAGGCCGTCGGCGATGTCCCGCTGAGTGACCGAACCGTAGAGGATTCCACGGTCGTTGCAGGAACGCACCAGGCTGATGGCGATGTCCTCGAGGGCACTGATGATTCCTCGACGTTCGGAACGCAGGGTTTCGAGTTCGGCCATGGCCTCGGCTCGAGCGGTCTTGAGGGCTGCAATTCGTTCGTCGGTCGGGACTTCGGCGATGCCGAGGGGGAGGAGGTAGTTCCGGGCGTAGCCGGGGCGGACCTTCACCACGTCACCGACGATGCCGAGGCTTTCGACGTTGCGGTTCAGGAGAAGGGTGACTTGTCGGGTGGATGCGGCTGGCATGTTGTCTCGCTGTCCTCAGGGGGCTCGAAGCCCGGGTATGGAGTTAGGAGGGACGGATCGGACCGACGCTCCAGCGGCCTGCGAATGCAGGGTCGAACGGAGGAGTATGGCAGAACCGCCCCTCCGAGAAAAGGGGCGGTTCTTGAAAACCGTTGGTTTGAGTCGGTCGACCGAGTTCGAATGGCGCTGGGGGGGCGAGGAAGGGGATTCCCGGCCTTGGAGCGTCCGAGTCGGCTGTTCCAGAATCAGAACGGGATGTCGTCTTCGCCGACGGGGGCGTGGCCGCCACCGCTGGCCGGAGGGGCACTGGTCGGGGCGCTGGGCTGGAATTCCCGCCGTCCTTCGCTGGGGGCACCACCGGGAGCACCGCCGCCGCCGTCTCGTCCGCCGACGAACTGGAAGTTCTCGACCACGACTTTGAGCTTCGAGCGGTTGCCGCCGTCCTTGTCCTGCCAGGTGTCCAGCTTGAGCCGGCCCTGGATGAAGACCGGGCGTCCCTTGGACAGGTACTGGGCCATCACTTCGGCCTGGCGTCCCCAGGCCTCGCAGTCGACGAAGGTGACTTCTTCCCGGCGTTCGCCCTCTCGGGTCTGGTACTGCCTGTTCATGGCGAGGCCGATGTTGGCCACCGCCTGGTTGGAAGGGGTGTGCTTGAGTTCGACGTCTCGAGTGAGATTGCCGAGGAGAATGACCTGATTGAAACTTGCCATGAATAACGCTCCGAGTTCTTGAGTGGTCGTCGGCAGTTTACGCGCCCTCTTCCGGGTTCTGTCCGGAAGGCCCCCAAAAGCGACGGACCGTCCACAAGCGAGGCTCGTGGACGGTCCGTGATGTGACTTCCAGCCCGATGGAGGGCCTGGTGGCTCAGTCGGTCGAGGCCTCGGGGGCCTTCTCTTCGGTCTGCTCTTCGGCCGCGGCTTCTTCGGCCGGGGCCGCGGGAGCCGCTTCGTCGGCTTCAGCGGCTTCCTCGGCTCTTTGCGAGGCTTCCTCGGCCTTCAACGACTCGCGAGAGACGGCGGTGACCTTCGGTCGTTCCTCTTCGTCGCCACGTTCGGCTCGAAGCTTGATCTCATCCGCGAGGGCTTCTCGCCCGTTGGCTGCTTCAATCTCCTCGGTCGGGATCTGGTCAGCTCGGACCACCATGGCACGAAGAAGCTGCTCGCTGAGGTTGCAGTCTCGTTCGATGCCGGAGATTCGTGATCGCTCCGACTTGAAGTAGGTCAGCAGGTAGAGGCCCCGCTTGTTCCCCTTGATGTCGTAGGCGAGGCGACGTTCGTCCCATTTACAGATGGAGACCAGCTCGGCACCGGCCCGCTCCAGAATCGATTCGATGTGGGCCACGGCCCCGGCGAGATCGGCGGTCGCGGTCTGGGGGAAGAGGAACATTCCCTCGTACATGTTGATGCGGACTTCGGTCATCTTGTTTCCTTTGAGGTTCGACGCCGTCGGTTCGCGGCGCCTGGAGGGCGACCGAATGGTCGCCGGTTGCGGTTGGCCCCGCTCATGCGGAGGCCTTCCGGTTGAATCGATTCATTGCTGAAGCGAGCCCTTCGCCCGCCCAGCAGGCGACCGCGTCGGTCGCCTCATCAAGGGCCGAATCCACGAGCGGCTGCTGCTCGGGAGTGAAACGGCCCAGCACGTAGTTCTTCAACGGGATCTGGCCCGGCTTGTCGATGCCGATTCTCAGCCGAGGCCAGGAATCGGTTCCGAGAAGACGAGACACGTCGGTCAGCCCGTTGTGGCCTCCCGCCCCACCACTCGGCTTGATCCTGATCGATCCGCAGGTGACTGCGGATCAGGATCTGGCGGGGGGCGTGCGCCGCCGCATTCCGGGGGGCGAGACCAGCTTTCAGGCGCTGCACCGCATCATCCTTGAAACCCCGCGCACCGAGGTGCTGGCGGGCAGCCCGGGCGAGGGCCGCGTCACCTATGTGTCGCGTTCGAAATGGATGGGCTTTCCCGACTACACCACCGCGCAGTTCAACGACGGTTTCCTCGAGCTCTACGGCCGGCAGCGCTTTGGCCAGTCCGACATGGGCACCAAGAGATGCGGCTTCTGCCGCTACCCCTTCCTGAAAGCAACCATCTCCCACCAGGCAGACCACCTGATGGTTAATAATTTCATGCTCCGGTGTATTAAAATGAGCGGCTGCCATCTTTCCGGCGATTGCGATACCCACCGCATTTCCTACTCC
>CAJWFU010000137.1:0-6357 GCA_913031315.1 uncultured Phycisphaerae bacterium
GTAACGGCGCCCTCCCCTGGGAGACCTCCTCTTCCGAAAGCACCGAGGAGGAGCTCTGGAAGGATCAGGCCGCGGCCAAGTCGCAGGCGGACTGTCGAGCGGATCTCAACGCCGACGGCAAGGTCGACAGCGGGGACATCGGCCTGCTTCTGGGATCCTGGGGACAGGGCCGGTCCGTCTCCGACATCAACCGTGACGGTACGGTCGACAGCAGTGACCTCGGACTTCTGCTCGGCTCCTTCGGTGCCTGCCGCTGACCTTCCTTCCACTCCGACCACGATCGACATGACCGACCGGCCCTCCAAGGGGCCGGTCGGTCTCACATCCGCCACATTCCTGCTTCGAGAAAAAAACGTTGGAAGGTGTGAGAAAGACAGGGGCCGAACGGAAGTTCACAGACCGCCTCCTGTCCGGCGGATCCAGCAACACGGCGGGCCGGGGCCGCTGAACACCGCGAGGACCCATCCATGCCGACCAACCAGCTCGAACGTTCGCATCCCTTCTCCGCCGTCCGGATTCCGCTCACCGCGATCGTGGCCGCCACCTGCCTCGGCCCGGCCATCGCCTCGGCCGACATCGCCTTCGACAACTACGAAGACGCTTCCACCTTCGCCTTCATCGTCCAGGACATGCCTGACTTCGATCAGGTCCGCACCGGTGATCTTCCGAACAATGGGGTCTGCTACTGCGGACCGGCCTCGACCTCGAACCTGCTCGCCTACGCGGCGACCCATGGATTCTCCGACGTCGAACCGGGTGTTCCGATGATCTCGTGGCATACCCCATCCAGTTATGCCGAGATCTCCGACCTGATGTTCACGATCGGCGCCACGACCGGCACCAGTCCCGGAGGAGTCGACATTCCTTGCGGTGTCGGACAGGACGCGCTTCATTCGGAGCTGGTCCAAAGGCTGGGTGACCGCTTCACGGTCCGCAATTCGATCTGGAATCCGTCCGAGGGATACGCGCCCGACGCCGCCGACATCGCTCTTCGCGGCTCCATGGATCAGGCCGTTGGACTGATGCTCTACGGGCACTGGGCCGGATCCACCGACGGCGGACGCTGGATATCCAACACCCGTCGAGGAGGTCATTTCGAGGCCGTCAATCGAGCGGTCGCCGGTGGAGGTCTGATCAAGATCGGACTCCGGAATCCCAACCAATCCATGGACAGCGGCCAGTCACAGTCCGCCTTCGCCACCCATTGGTTCGACGTGACCCGAATCGATGCCCGGATCAACGGCAACGAAATCGGTGTCAATCAGTTGGATCCGATCTACTCGAACAACAACGAGCAGCGGATGCAGATCTTCGAGGGCTACCTCTCGATCTCTCCCAAAGCCTCGTACTCCTGGGATGACGTGACGAACTCGATCATCCGCCACGTGCCCGCCGCGACCCTCTGGTCGCCCCGAGCGGTCGAGCGGTCGGTCATCGAGATGCCCGGAAACCTCCAGCAGGTCGCCTTCGGACCGTCCGACATGTTCATGGCCTCGATCGTCGACGGCAAGGTTCTTCGCACCAACCGTGGTTTCGCGGGAAAGAACGCCCACGAGGAGCTGCGGATCCGGGCGAACGGCTGGAGTGGAGCCCAGGATCTCGCGTTTGATGCCCAGCGTCGACTGCACGTGGTCGGTGGTGATCTTCTCGCCACCTTCGATTGGGATCGGCGCGAACTTCTCTCGGTACTTCGACTGCCCGGCGAAGGAACGTCGATCGCGATTGAAAACGGGATCGTGCATGTCCTCATTCCAGAGATGGAACTGGTCGCTGCCGTGAACGAGGGCCCCAACGGAGCCTTCACCGTGGAGCTTCCCCTCCCCGACGATGCCCAGGTCCGGTTCGATTCCACGATCGACATGCTCCCCGGCGGTCGACTCTTCCTCCTCAGCGACGGCGTCGTGAACCCGATGCAGATCACCGATACCGGATTCCAACGACTGTGGATCCCGGTTCCCCGGGATGGCGACTGGGAAGACATCGCGGTCGATGATCACGACACCCTCTGCATGGTTGACGGAAACGGCCTGGTCGAGGCCTATCAAGTCGGTCCCAACGGATTCGAACGGAACCCTCGACACGCCCTCGACGGATCCAGCAATGGTTCTCGAATCGCGGTCGCACGCTCCACCACCAATCGAAATTCGGACGTCGATACCTCGATCGATCCCACCGACATCGGCCCCGATCACCGCCGAGTGGAACTCGACTGCCTGGGTGACCTGAACTTCGACCGCACGGTCGATGCCGGCGACATCGGGCTCCTGTTGGGCGAATGGAGTGCCTCACGATCCATCGCCGACCTCGATCGCGACGGCATCGTCGACTCTGCGGATCTCGGCCTTCTCCTCGGAGCTTTCGGGGTCTGCCCCTGATTCAACCGCCTTTGAGGCGAAACCCTGCGGGATATCCCGAAACGAGAATCATCTTCCTCTACGCCGACCGACCCCTTTGCGGGTCGGTCGGTGTCTGGTTGGACGAATCGGTCCTCAGCCCGGATCATGGGGGCGATGCACGACCACCCCACGATCAAACACGTCAGAGATGCCATGCGGCGAATCGAGCCGTACGTGCACCGGACTCCAGTGGCACGATGCCTGGCCATCGATGAACTGGCCGGGTGCGAGGTTCATCTGAAGTGCGAGAATCTCCAGAAGGTCGGCGCCTTCAAGGCGAGGGGGGCGATGAACGCGGTGCAATTGCTGGAGCCCGAAGACGCGGCTCACGGTGTCGTCACCCACTCTTCCGGCAACCATGCCCAGGCTCTGGCCTGGGCCGCCCGGGAACGTGGCATTCCAGCGAACATCGTGATGCCCACCAACGCACCCGCCATCAAACGACGAGCGGTGGAGGGATATGGCGGCATCGTGCATGAATGCGAACCCACGCTCGAAGCCCGACTCGCCCACTGTCGAAGGATCGCTTCGGAGACCGGAGGCACCATCGTTCCTCCCTACGACGACGACCGGGTGATCGCCGGCCAGGGCACGCTGGCCCTGGAACTGCTCGGCCAGGTCCCGGATCTCGAGGCGGTGGTGGTTCCCATCGGCGGCGGCGGCCTGATCTCCGGAGTCGCGACGGTCGTGAAGTCGCTGGCTCCCTCGATCCGCGTGATCGGAGCAGAGCCCGCGCTGGTCGACGACGCCGCCCGCTCCAAGGTCGCTGGTTCCATCCAGCCGCACCATGGCGACCCCACGAAGACCATCGCCGACGGCCTTCGGACCACACTCGGTGAACGCACGTTTCCGATCATCGAAGAACTGGTCGATGAGATCGTCACGGTGGAGGAGACCGCGATTCGAGCTTCGCTGCGACTGGTGCTCGAACGGTCCAAGCTGGTGATCGAACCGAGCGCCGCGGTCGGCGTCGCAGTGGCGATCGATTCCACCTTCAAGGCCCGCGCCCATCGACGGATCGGAGTCGTTCTCTGCGGCGGCAATCTCGATCTGGACGCCCTGCCGAAACTGCTGCGGGACGCCTGATCGACCGATCAGAAGGACCAGGCCGCGATGATCGCGCCGAGATCCGAAGCATCGACGAGCCCGTTGCCGTCGAAGTCGGCGGCACAGTCTTCGCAGAAACCCCACTCGGCGATCAGCAGCCCGAGATCCGCGCTGTTCACCAGGCCATCACCCGTGAGGTCTTCGGGCAGATCGGGGACCGATTCGGTGCCCATCAACAACACCGCGAAATCGAAGTCGAAGGAGGAGATGCCGATCGCTCCTCCCAACAGCACGCCCACGGTCTCTTCGCCGGGGGGGAAGGTGGGAATCTCCAGCGGCAGCGGACCGATCTCCAGGCCCACGTCCTGAGTCTCCGTCTGAGCGCTCTGGCCGCCGAATTCGATTCGTCGGACACCCTTGGACTCGGTGATCATGCCGACGAAAGGGATGCCGATCGGGAACTCCTGCACCTGTGGTCCGGTTCCGGGATCGAATTCGAGCGTCCAGATCACCGGAAGGACGGTGTTGAAGATGATGTCGGAACCGTCATCCACCGCGAAGATCGTGACCGGTTCGGCGAGGGAGATCTCACTGCGAATGAACTGGGCTTCGCCGATCGGAAAGGAGATGGGAAGGCCGCCGATGTAGAGCGAGAACGGGTCGTACGATCGGAACGTCTCGTAGGTGAGCGAGAACTCGCTGCCGATGCCGGAGACGGTCGTGGCATCGAGTTCCAGATTCATCGCCTCCACCTTCAGGAGCGACGAATCAATCTGTGAAAGATCCAGATCGATCGAGCCCGTGGTACTCGTCGGTCCGGTGTCGCCCGACACCGTCACGTTCGCATCGAAATCGACCGGTTGATTGCCACTGCCACCGAACAGGCCGGGCCGGGTCATGCTGCCGGTGGGGTTGGACCTCGCGTCGTAGTCACCGATCAAGGTGCCGGAAATCGGCACCGAGGCGTTGAGGGTCAGGGCGACGGTGCTGTCGCCACCGATCTCGAATCGGTCCGCCACCGCCGAAGACGCCATCAGAATGAGGGGCAGGAAGGACGAGGCGACCACGGAGTTGATTCTTTTTGGCATGGGCTTTCTCCGTACCCATTGTGGACGTTACGAGATCATTTTCCAGCCTCGATCCGCCCTTTCCCTTCTTTGCCCCTTCCCTGCCACTTCCTGAACCCTTGAATCCAGTCTTTGGTTCGTGATGGATCAGCAGTCGCCCCAGGCCACGAAAAGCAACCCGAGATCCGAACCGCCCACCGTGCCGTCACCATCCAGGTCCGCCGCACAGGTCGAATCACAGGCTCCCCAGGCCACGAAGAGCAACCCGAGATCGGAACCACCCACCGTGCCGTCGCCATCCAGGTCACCCACGCACGGGGGCACGCAGTCCACGGAAAGCAGATAGTGCAGACCGAAGACCCGGGGATCGGGTTCCTCGTCATCGTCGGGAGGATTTTCCGGGTCTTCCTCGTCGCACGGCAGACCACTGCGAAGCACGCGTCCATCGGTCCCGGTCTCGACCACGAGATGCCAGGGTTCGTTCGGCACCGTGAATGACCAGGTCGACGGACCGCCACAGGGTGTCGCGGACGGACCGGAAACAAATCGGAGCGGCCCTTCACAATCTCCGGTGACGATCAGGATTCGAGACGGGAACTCGGATTCGATCGAGGCTTCCAGCACGGTTCCGGCCGTCGCATCGATCATGAACCAATCGACGTCCCGAGGTCCGCCGGTGGTCGCGGTCTTCCCATGAATCGTCGTTCCGCACGCGACCGGGATGGCCTGAATCTCTTCTTCGGATTCCCGGCCGCAACCATCGTTGATGCGATCCAGGCAGGACTCGCCCTCTTCGATCGCCTCGATCGGGACCTCCAGCGGACACGTCGGATCGAGGCCACACCACTCCACCGCCGCCTCGACGCAGAAAACGTCCCAGACCCCGTAGCCGCAGAACGGATCGTGCATGCGAATCAGTTCGCAGCAGCTTTCGTCGATGCAACCCGGTGTCTCCTGGATCTCGAAGCAGTCGCCTTCCTCGGGACACTGGACATCGCCACAGAGTTCGATCGCGATTTCGGCACAGGCTTCATCCCAGACCGTCTCGCAACAGAAGACATCGCCATCGCAGACGAGTTCACAGCACTGAGGCTGAAGGCAACCGGGAGTTTCATGGGCTTCGTCGCAGGGCGGGTTGCCGGGGCCACAGACATCGTCGCCCGCCAGCACGATCGATCCGGAAAAGACGGCGAACGAAATCGACATCGAACCCACGAAGCGGTCGAATCTCATCGGTCGCCCTCCGATTCCATCGCGGGGCCGAGGCGGCCGAGCAGGATGGCCAGATCCGAACCATCGACGACGCCGTCGCCATCCAGATCCGCAAGCCGGTCGGGATCAATGGGTGCCACGTCTTCAACCCTCCCGGCATTGCGGCTGCTCGAACGCCCGGCCACTGAACGGTCGACGATGGCACGGGGTACGCCACGACAGTCGCGATCCTGTTCGGTCTCGTTCCTCAGAATCCAGATCGCATTGGAGATCAGGTCGACGGCGATCACGTCCTGATCGCAGTCACCGTCGATGTCCACTGCGGTGACCGACCGGAAGAAGTTGTCGTTCACCAGCACCTGGGGAGGTTCGAATCGAATGACGCCATCGCCACCGGAAGCCAGGGGTTCGGTTCGATTGTCCAACGCGTTGAGGGGTCCGGGCAGGGCCTGGCCGGAAATCACGTCCAGATCGCCATCCCCGTCGAGATCCGCCAACGCGGTGGTGAACGCGTAACCAGCCGCGGTCGCCGGCGCGGCCGCCTCCTGCTCGAAGCGAATCGCGGATGAGTCATCGGTACTGGTGAACACCCCGACATGCGACACCGACTGCAGAAGGATCAACGGCACCACCAC
>CAJWFU010000138.1:0-6327 GCA_913031315.1 uncultured Phycisphaerae bacterium
CACGAACCAACCGGAATCGTCGTACACCGCGCTCAGGGCCCCGTCGGTGGATCCGATCAGGACCGACGACGTCACGCTCGACGAAGACAGGAGCCAGGCGGCCCCGCCGCTATTCCCGGCCGCGCCGGTGATCGTGCTGCGAGCGATGTCGAATCGTCCGTACACCGCGCCGCCTCTGCCACCCACACCCTCGATGTAGGAATCCTCGATCCGGACCGCCGAACCGGACGCATGGATCTGACCGCCATCACCCAGGAAGAATCCTCCCCCGTCCTGCTCGGTCGTGTTGGATTCAAACCGGCTGGAGGAGATCAAGATGTCGGCCGACGAGGATGTGTTTTCGAAACGGAAGACACCGCCGTCGTACCCCGCGTGGTTTCCCGTGGCGGTGCACTGGTGAAGATCCAGGCTTCCGATGATTCCATTGGTGTAGATCGCACTACCGAGTCCGCTCGGATCCATCAGGGTCCCACCGATGAACGAACAACCGGTGAACGTGCTTCCGGAACCGGATGACTGGAGATGGACGTGACTCCCGACCTGGCTTTCATTCGCGACGAAGACGACGTCTTCGAAATCGCCGAAGTTCTCAGACAGGATCGCGCCGCCTTCAACCGCCTCGTTGTTCTGAAGCGTGCAATCGAGGAAGTACGAGGAGCCTCCCGAGCCCTCCAACGCGAACAGAACCCCTCCGAGCGTACTTCCATTGCTCTCGAAGTCACTTGACGCGACATCCGCATCGGATTCGAGGAATCGGAAGACGCCGCCCTCTTCAGCGGCGCTGTTGCCGGAGAAGACGCTTCCGGTGATCTCGATCCTGGATTCCTCCGAATACACCACGCCGCCGTAGGCCGCGTCGTTCATCACGAATTCGCCGTCCGCGACGACGACCGTGGAGTCGTACGCCCAGATCGCACCACCCTCGTCCGATTGATTGAATTCGTGGACGTCGCGATCGCCTTCGATCAGCGATCTCCAGGCCGAGACGGCCCCACCCTCGACCGCCGATTCGTTCTCGTACCAGTCCGTGTCCTCGGAGGCGAGGGCGGCGTACCACACATCCACGGCGCCGCCGACCCTCGCGGTGTTGAAGGCGATCACCGAATTCGCGAGGTCCGCCGTGGCGTGGTCGAGCGATACGGCGCCGCCGAACATCGCCGCGTCGTTCCCGACCGCGTACCAGCTCGATGCCTGCAGAACGCTCCCTCCGTCTGCGTGGACCGCACCAC
Source organism: uncultured Phycisphaerae bacterium (assembly GCA_913031315.1). Lineage (GTDB taxonomy): Bacteria > Planctomycetota > Phycisphaerae > Phycisphaerales > SM1A02. Next base: position 1,230 of record CAJWFU010000138.1, read on the forward strand.
CATGCCTCGCGGCACTGAACAAGGCGCTGCCGCCGTTCAGGGTCACGTCGGCAGCATCCAGTGCGAGGCATCCGCCGAATCTGGCATCACACCATCCTGCCACCACGTCCACGAGGTTCGACCCGAAGGAATCATCGGTGATGCAGATCGCACCCCCCCGGCCCCCGGCTTCCGAAAAGTGAATGATGCAGGATTCCATGTCCACGCCCCCGTGGGCGTGGACCGACCCTCCATCGGCGCCGGCGGTGTTCGAGGAGAACTGGCAGTCGACCAGACGTGGCCGAAGGGATGAATCGACGGTGGATGCCTGGAGATACACCGCGCCCCCGTTCGCATTCGCCTGGTTGGAAAGAAAGTCGCAGGACCGGACTTCCAGATCCAGACTCGCCGAATACAGGCCGCCCCCGTTTCGCTCCCGACCGCCCTGGATCGTGAATCCCACCAGGCGTCCGCCCGGGCCGTCCCAGCGGACGCCGCGTGAAAGCATTCGCCAGCCATTCGGCGTGGCACGCATGACCGTACCCGCGGCCCCCACGGTGCTTTGAATCGTGAGGTCGCTCAAGTGTGCCGGCACCGTCGCGACCGTGGTGTTCCACCTCTTCGGGCGATAGGTGCCCGGACGCACCAGAATGACGTCGCCGGAGGCCGATGCGTCGATCGCGTCCTGGATGGAACGGTGGTCGCCGAGCCCCGAGGCATCGACGACATGGGTGTCGGATGCCGCAGTGGATCCCACAGCCCCGCCGAGCAGGACTGCAAGGGCCGAGGCCCATCCGGAGAACCCTGACTTCTTGGCACGATCGAGTGGTTGATGGTCCATGGCGAATGCTCTCCTTGGTCCTCTCCAGAAGGGAAAGGTTCCAAAGGTCGGTATGGCGCCATTTGCGGCCCATGACACCGCGCCCTGATCTTTTGAGACGTGGTGGACGCGTCAGAAAGACCATCCAGAATGAAGCACCCATCGATGGACCGAAGGACGCCGTCATTTCACGGAGTCAAGAGTCCGAAAAGACCGGATCCGGTTTCCCCCCCGATTTCCGAATCGGAACATCTTTCCGGCCGCTATAAACGAAGCGGGAACCAGGCCTCACCTGGAACGGATCAGGACCTCTGGAACGGTCCCATTCCTCTCAGCACCCGAGACCGCCATGCGCCGATCGACGACTTCATGTCTCCGCCTCGCCCTCGCCTCGACGCCGCTGATGTTCGGGTGGGTATCGAGTTCGAACGCCCAGGATGTGGTCGAGGCCGGTTCGGCCAGCTGGTACGCCTCGGTACCCGCCGGCCTGACCGTTCCGTGCGACGAGACCGGCACTCCCGTGGTACCCAACGTCACCCCTGATTTCGAGGGACATGCATCGACCGCCGACTGGTGCTCGAGCATCTTCTGGACCCGACAGCCCGGAAACGAATTCGGGAATCCGATGTTCGCCCTGCCGCTGGCGTTCCAGGCCTCGCCCGACGGACTGCTCCTCGGTCGAGTGCCCGCGGCCACGGTGGTCACCGACGCCTTCGCCTCCGGCTTCGGCTACACCAACGCCCCGATCCGGATCACCACCGGCGGTCTTGCGACCGAGGACTTCGCGGTCGCCCGTTCCGGCGACTGGACCGTGACGCCCCGTTGGAGCGACGACGATCAGACCCTCGAAGCCACCTTCGGCCACGGCATGCCGTTCGTGTACGCGACCGCGAGCGGTGGCCGCCCGATCATCGATCCCAAGACGTCGCTGGGTTTCGAACTCATCGACCTCGACGGTCGGGAAGCCTGCTTCCGCATCGCGGGAAACGTCTACGCGGCCTACGCCCCCGCGGGACGCACCTGGAACTTCAGCAATGGTGTCTTCATCACCGACCAACTGGTGTCCGACGGCCGCTTCGCGGTGGCCTGTCTCCCCGATGATTCCGCGGAGACCAGAGCCGCCTACCTCGCCGCCGCGGACGCACGGGTGGTCGGTTCCCTCGCGTCGTGGTCCCATGACGAGGCAACCTCCGACGTGCTCGCCGACTTCGACTTCGAGGTCGAAGATGGCATCAAGACCGCGCCGATCATCGCCCTCTTCCGACATCAGTGGTTGCACGCGGAGATCGAGGAGGATGACTACCTGCCCGGGGTCTTCTCCACGCCACGAGGCGACATGAAACTGATCGATCGTTCGAACTTCCGGGTTCGACACCCGTTCAACGGACTGATCCCCCACTTTCCCGACCTCGGGCAGTTCGACCGCGAGGCGATGGCCGCGGAACTCGAGCAGGTCCTGATCCCCTCGCCGCTGATCACCGGAAACGGCACCTACTGGAACGGCAAGTCCCTGGGGCGGGCGGCGATGCTGCTCCCGATCGCCGAGCAGCTCGGTGACGAGGAGGCCCGATCACGGATCCTCACCGAACTCAAGACCAGTCTCGAAGACTGGTTCCACGTCGGTGCGGTTCCCGACGGCGGTGGTGACGATGAACGATTCTTCGCCTATCACGCCGAATGGGGGACGTTGCTGGGCTACCCCGATGGATTCGGCTCCACCTCGCAGCTCAACGACCATCACTTCCACTACGGATACTTCGTGATGGCCGCCGCCGCGATCGCCCAGCGCGACGCCGCCTGGGCCGACGCCTGGGGTCCGGCGGTCGAGATGCTCATCAAGGACGCCGCGAACTGGGATCGAACCGACCAACGATTCCCGTTTCTCCGGAACTTCGATCCCTATGCGGGCCACGCTCACGCGTCCGGGCATGCCGCCTTCAGCAACGGCAACAACCAGGAGTCCTCCTCGGAATCGATCAACTTCTCCACCGCGGTCGCCCTCTGGGGTGCCGCCGTGGGCGACGATCGGATCCGAGACCTCGGCCTCTACCTGCACGCGGTCGAATCCGAGGCGATCGCCCAGTACTGGTTCGATGCCGACGACGAGGTCTTCCCCGAGAACTTCGTCCATTCGCAGCTGGGCATCGTGTGGAGCAACGGTGGCGACTACGGGACCTGGTGGTCGTCGAATCCGGAGGAGATTCACGGCATCAACCTGCTACCGATCACCACCGGTTCCCTCCACCTGGGCCGCCGGCCGACCATGATGCGTCGCAGCTATCTCCACCTGCTCACCACGAACTTCGGCGCCCCCACCATGTGGCAGGACGTGCTGTGGAGCGGACTCGCGATGGGCGTTCCCGATGCGGCCGTACTCGAATTCGAGACCCGGGCCTACTCACCGGAAAGTGGCGCTTCCCGTCCGCACACCCGCCATTGGATCTCGTCACTCGGTGCATGGGGAGTGGTCGACACCACGGTGGTCGCCGACATCCCTCACTTCGCGGTCTTCACCAAGAACGACGTCCGCACGCGACTCGCCTGGAACCCGGGGACCGAACCGATCACCGTCACGTTCAGTGACGGCGTCTCGGGCTGCGTGCCTCCGGGAGAGGTCGTTCGCATCGATGTGGATTCGGCCGAATGCGGTCCCGCGGCCCTTCCCGGTGATCTCGATGGCGACGGAACGGTCGGAGGCGCGGATCTCGGCCTCATGATCGGCGGCTGGGGCGTGTGCAGCGGGCCCGATTGCCCCGGCGATCTCAATGGGGACGGCTCGATCAACGGCGCCGATCTCGGACTGCTCTTCGGCTTCTGGACCGTCTGATCGATCCGAGTTCACCTGGGTTCGAGCGTCGAGATCATCGGCTCCTTCGCCCAGGCCGGCGTTGTCGATCGACCGTCGTAGGTCATGTCGCTGAAACGGGTCGTCAACTGATCGCCACGCCTCTCGGTGACGACCTTGGCATCAATCGCGGTGCCCCCGGCATCGAAGCCCTCGAAACGAATCTCAATCCGATCCTTCGAGGCGGACAGGATCTCGCCATCGAGCACCACGCCCAGGCTCGAGACGTACCGCTCCCGGATCGTTCGCGTCGCCGGATCGAACCAGATGATTCCGTTCCCGCTGACCTTCATGAACCGCTCACCGTCCGAATCATCGGGAACCAGGGCGGATATGTCCAAGGTGCCTTCGGTGATCACGATGCACCGACGATTCGCGCTCCATGTCGTACGGTTGATGATTCTCGTGCCTCCGATGTTGGTGACCCACGTTCCCGTGGGATCCCAGCCCCCGAGGGCTTCGATCAGGTGGTTCACCCGGGTGAACTCCTGGACGAACGGCGCGTCGCCCCCATCGGCTCGAGCGATGGTTCGACGACGGGTGCTCTCCCCGGTCCGCTCGATCGTGGTGTGCAACTCGTAGGTCTCGCCGGCAGCGTTCTCCTCGGAAGCGACCACCATTCGCGAATCGTCACAACCGATCAGTCGGCCGGAGTCCGCCCACGATTGATCCGCGTCGAATCCGCTCACCGACCAGATCACGTTCTTCGACTTGTCGTCCCAGACGATGGTCTCCGAGCCGGATGAGAGGAGTTCGCCCTGCTCGTCGACGTAGGTGAACGTCCGGACGATCTGCCGGCCCGTCTCGTCGAGCCGGGTCAGGGCTCGATAGTGGTACTTGATGCCCGCGGGGAAGGTCTTCCAGACGTCAGTGGTGACACCCTTCGCCTCCCACCAGCCGAGGTCCCCGCCATCCGCGAGGTACGACGTGAACTCGGCCCAGGAGCCGGGTTTCTTCAGGCCGTCGTCATCGGAGGACTGCGCCAAGACGTTCGAGGAGCCCATGACGGAGATGAACGACAGGACCAGCGTGAGGAGACGACGGAGGCGAAGGATCTTCATGAACCACTCCAGGTTTCTTCGAAGGAACGACGACGTTGGACGTCCGGTCCCCACGATAGATTGCCGGTGATGATTCCGAAAGGGAACCCAGCCCAGGAGGCAGACCATGCTCCAGATCCTCGCCATTCTCGTCACCGCCGCGACCACAATTCTCGAACCCCCGATCGATGTCGGGAACCGCATCCAACCGATGGTCGATCGACATCTGGTGGACTCGATCGATGGTCTCGATCTTCGGCTCGCAACTCCACGCGACCAGGGCGAGGTCTTCCGATTCGACCGGACCTGGGAAGGACCGTTCTGCGCCTACGCGACGATCATCCACGATGGTGATCGATACCTCCTCTACTATCGAGGTCTGCCCACGGCCGGCAAGGACCTGACCACCCGCGA
>CAJWFU010000139.1:0-6307 GCA_913031315.1 uncultured Phycisphaerae bacterium
CGATCGATCCATGGATCGCCGGGGTGTCCTCGAGGAATTTGTCGCCCGGGCTTCGTCCCGTCCGTTCGCCCGTGTCACAAGCGAGGGCCCCATTTGCGGCCAAAGTCCCCTCCCCACGGCGTATGGCGTGTTCCACCAGGCTCGCGGTCGGAAGGTTGCTATGGAGGGTGAGGGCGCCGAAATCGGCGACACGGCTGGCTGTGATGCTCATGTTTCCAACGGCCTCGCAACTGACGGAAAAACGAATCGTGAACAGTATCACGGTCCCCATCGACCAATCGACACCGTTTGGGTCGAAACCAAGGAAAATTCCGGGGCTCGATTTCCGGGCCGATCGATGATTTCCCCCGGTCACCGGGGTGTCCACCCCACCCGGGGTCCTGGTCACGACGAGGACTTGGTCTCCGCACCCCTTGAGCCCGGAACCGGCCGACGCTACGCTCTCCCCTCCCCTGTTGGCGGCTGTAGCTCAGGGGTAGAGCACCTGGTTGTGGTCCAGGACGTCGCGGGTTCGAATCCCGTCAGTCGCCCTTCTGATCTTCGACGCCGTCGGCCCTGCCGACGGCGTCGTTTGATTCAGGCCCCTGCCCCGCCCCCTCGGGGGGGTACCGTCCGATCCATGCAAGCCATCGCCCTTCAATATTCCCCTGTCTGGCAGCAGAAAACCGCTTCTCGCCGGATCGTGGAATCTCTGCTCGAGGCCGCGGAACCGGAAGCCGGGGCCTTCGTGGTACTTCCCGAAATGGCAGAAACCGGATGGTCCCTGGAGCCTGAGAAGGTCATTCCCGGAGATACGCTGGAATGGGCTGCGGACGTCGCCATCCGCCACCGGATTCATCTTCAGGTCGGCTTCCCCCGTCAGGTCGAACGGGCCCCCGGCGCCAGTAACGCGGTGGCCATCGTGCATCCGGACGGTTCTTCGGGGCCGATCTACGAAAAAGTCCATCCATTCGGCTTCACGCCGGAGGCGGACCATTTCGCCGCCGGGGAAAATCTCGTGGTGGACAAGGTCCGCGAATACGAAGTGGCCCCAAGTATTTGCTACGACCTTCGATTCCCGGAACTTCACCGCCTTGCCGTGGCCGGCGGGGCCCAGCTCCTCGCCATCGGCGCCAACTGGCCCCGGGAGCGAGCCATGCACTGGCGAACCCTGGTGATCGCGAGAGCCATCGAAAACCAGGCCTTCGTGATCGCCACCAACCGCACCGGCGATGATCCAAGTTTCTGTTACCAAGGAGGTTCGCTGATCGTCGGCCCGGACGGCACCGTCCTTGCGGAAGGCGGCGCCGAGGCCGAAGCCGTATCGGCGCCCCTCGATCTGAACCTGCTCCTTGATTGGCGGGCGAAGTTCCCCGCGCTCGCCGACCGAAGAGATCGACTGCTCGGTTCGTTTCCAGTCGTTCGCCCGCCGGATCATGTTCCCGGACGAGACAAAGCGCATGACTGAATTTTCCGGGCCCGAAGGCCGTTGACGCGATCGCCCGGTCCCGTAGGATGCGAGCGCAGCAGTCGTACGAATCAGCGAGAGAGATCGTGCAAAGTCATGGATGACGAGATCGAGCCATTCGGCTCTTTCAGCACGAGAGCCCGAATGAAATCCGCGGGAGGCGGACCGGATGCATGGACTCAACACAACAACTCCCCCCCCACTCGACGACCGGTTGACCGCGGATGCGAACGAGCCGGCGCCGAGCCATTCCGGCGTGTCCGAAACGCACCCCAACGAACTCGGTCGTGACGCGTCGGATCTGCTGCGAACCAAGTGGTTCGCGAAGTTGGGTGAAGATGCCAAAGCCGGCATCACGGTGCCGTTCGACGAGCTGATCGAGCACATCGAGGATTCATTCGATCTCGAACTCCTCCACACCGAGGAACTCCGGCTCGCCGCGGCAAGCCGCATCGCCGAGAACCTCGACGATGTGATTCTCGCGATCGCGTGCACCCGGGGTGATCGCACCGCCTGGTTCCTGCTTGAACGCGATCTCACTCCCCTGCTGGCTCGCATGTGCGAACTCCGAGTGAACGAAACCGACGCCATGCTCCACGCGTCCCAATTCCTGCGGACGGTGCGGGCGCGGACCCGGGAAGAAGAAGTGCTGGAAGTGCTCTCCGCGGAAGTCGAGCAGGATTTTTTCCCGCACGACGGCACTCCGTGCCTTCAGGACTACACCGGCCTTCAGCCCCTCCGATCCTTTCTCGGGGGGCCGCTCTTCGCAATTCTTCAGGATCTGATCCGAGATGGCCTGGTTGAGGCGAGTCAGCCTGGAATCGAGCGGGACCGAGGCACTCGATGTCTCCGACTCGCGGATTGACTTGCGACGACTTGAATTCCACCTTGGCTTGACAGCCGACCGCGGGGTTGTAGTCTGTCCGGTCCGCTTCGGACGCTTTTTCTGTCCGATCACTCGGCGGCTTAGCTCAGTTGGTAGAGCACGGCATTGAAAATGCCGGTGTCCCCGGTTCAAGTCCGGGAGTCGCCATTGGACGAACCGCCGTCACGTTTCTCGGAACGTGACGGCGGTTTTCATTGTTTACTGGACCAGAACGGGTTTTTTCCGCCTCAGGCGACCGAACGACGCCGACCGGAAAGATTCGAGACGATCTGCTCCAACTCGCCATCCACCACCCGACGTCCGAGACCACCCATTGGATAATGATCTTCGAGGGCTTCGGCCAACGCATCACTGTCCGCGATCAGGAAGTAGACGGGTACCGAGATCGTGTTGGTGGCGAATCGCAGGGCCCGCTGGAGATGGTCCCGAGTCGTGGCGAGCACGAGGGCGCCATCCTCCCAGCGAACGGGCACGATCCGAAACTGCCATGCCTGCCGACGCGTGAGGATGTTCATCACGGCCGGATCGCACGATTCGAAGTCTGGAACCAGAACTCCGGTCAATTCCGTGTACTGCTCGACCCAGGCATCTTCGATCACCTCCGGTGCCACCCCGAAAAGACGCTCGCAGATCGCGCCGAAGGGCTCTGTCCGCTTGCACTGCTCGGCGAGGACCAATTCGACTTCGGCTTCGGTCAGAATCCCCTGACGAACCAATAGTTCTCCGATACGCATTGTTCATTCTCCTCCCGTGGCGTCCAGGCTTCGCCGTGACTCCGACGAATCCGTGCACGCGATGTCATCTCCCCCCCTTCATCGATCCAAGACGTGTTGATGTCCCGTCGCCTCGCCGAATACCCTTCAAGCGACACCCCGTGAAGCTCAGCTGCGCCGATTTGGCGGCTTCCCGGACGCGAACCAGAGAAAGGAGCTCGATGCCCAGCCCCGAAGACCCTCGAACCGACGCCTGGGAGCAGGAATCGGACACCTGGCGTGACCTGCTTCTGGACGCCGTCGCCGATGGACGGCTGACCGCCAGAGATCGACGGGAAATGGAACACCGGCACGACGCGGCGCCGCGGCAGGCCAGAAGAGACGCCGTACGGGGTGAGATCGAGGTGCTCCAGCGATTCCTGAATCTCGGCGCTTCCGTCCGAGTGGAAGTGGCCGTTCCCGGCGGTCGTCCGATCGACCTGGTCGTGACCCTCGGCGACGTCGTTCTGGCGGTGCATGTGAAACGACTGGTGATCAGAACCGGACGCACCTTCCGTCCGTCGCCCGCCTTCGATGCACTCCGATCGGTTCCACGCCCCTATCTGGTGGGCGTGGCATGGCAGGCGAAGGAACCTCCTTCTCCGTTCGAGATCGAGGACATGCAGAATTTCCTCCGGTCGGCTCGCATGGGCGATCGGCATCCGGTCCGGGATGCGAAAGATCGACTGCTTGGTTCACTCGAGGTTCTCGCCCCGAGCGCCAAACAGGACCCGGAAAGCCGTTCCGAGGTGGATCTCATCGGCATCACCGATCCTGACGCCGACGAACGCCTGGTGGAGCGAACCGGCCGCCTTCTTCGTCGCGCCTACCACCAGTTCGCGCCGGGATTCGAAAACGTGATCGTGCTGGCCGGCGGTGGCTTTGATGCGGAACGACTGATCGACCGGGCGATTCTCGGTGGACACGTGGAACGGTGGGACCGTCTTCCGCGGGTCGGCCAACGAGTCGCCCATGGCCGGGACGACCGTGGACTCTGGACCGGGCGTCACTACGAACGGTCCCAACTGGTCGCCTGGGCGCCGCTGGTGCGAACCGAGGGCCGACTGTGGCGCCGCGATGGTGCGACCCCCGACCCTCGCCTCTTCGCGGTTCTCGAGTCCGCGATCATCGCCCCGCCGGATTCATCCACACCACCGCCTCAGCGGGGGTGAAGTGAGAGATGCGGAGGAATGCGTGGTGGCGTGGGAATGACCGGCTCCGGCCAAAGGGCCGCGAGGGCTTCGTTTCCGGAGATGCCGTCGATTTCGAAGGAAGCGCCGGTGGCCAGAAGGATCTCGACCTGCCGACGACCGATCCGGGTCCGAAGAACGACCTTCGTCGCATCGTCGTAGTCGCGATCCAGGACCTCGGTTCTTTTTTCGACCAGATCCACGAGCCTTGACTCACGCAGGGGGATGGCGATTCGAACCTCGAGCACCTCACCTCGGAGATGTTGAAGCACCGCGTCAGCCAGGCCTTCGATTCCGTCGCCGTCCCGGGCACTGGCCACGATCGCATCAGGATTCGATTCAAGCCAGGCCTCCAGCACCCCGCTCGGAGTGCGGCCTTCTCGAACCGAGTCCCGGAGTCGATCGACCTTGTTCAGGACGAGGAGGCGAGGCTGGCCGGTCGCCCCGATGTCATCGAGCACCTTCGAAACCGTCTCGAACTGTCGCGCCGCGGTCGGATCAGACACGTCAAGCACGATCAGCAGAACGTGGGCGTAGACCGTCTCCTCGAGCGTGGCCCGAAAACTCGCGACCAGATGGTGAGGCAGATCACGGATGAACCCGACGGTGTCGGAGAGCAGAACCGAATTGCCACCACCGAGATTCCAGGCCCCGATCCGAGTGCTGAGGGTGGCGAACAGCATGTCGGCTTCCAGCGCACCGCCTTCGGTGAGACGATTGAACATCGTGCTCTTTCCCGCATTGGTGTAGCCCACCAGACCGACCGTGAAGTGATCATCACGTCGTCCGGCCACCTCCCGACTCCGGCGGGCCTGCACCTCGGCGAGATTCCGCTTGAGTTGCACCAGGCGACGCTGGACCAGACGGCGGTCGATCTCCAACTGCTGTTCACCGGGACCCCTGGTTCCCACCCCCATCGGAGCGCCACCGGTCACCTGACCGAGGTGGCTCCACATCGAACGGAGCCTCGGGGCGGTGTATTCGAGCTGGGCGATCTCCACCTGGAGCCTGGCCTCCTTCGTGGCCGCCCGAGTCGCGAAGATGTCGAGAATCAGTTCGCTTCGATCGAGCACCTTGCACTTCAGGTCCTCCTCGAGCGCCTTGATCTGCATCGGTGACAGATCGTTGTCGAAGATCACGACCTTGGCCCCCAGCGCGTTGACCATCACGCCGAGTTCCTCGACCTTTCCCTTGCCCAGATAGGTTCGAGCCCGGGGACGATCTCGCTGCTGCATCAGCCTTCCGACCACCCGGACCCCGGCGGCACCGGCGAGCGACGCCAGTTCTTCGAGCGGGTCCTCCTCTTCCGGCCTTTCGGGGAGCAGAACGGCCACCAGGACCGCCCCTTCGAGGTGGATATCGATGCCTTCGCGGCGGTCGTCCTTCATCGGCTGTTCATCACGAGTGTTTCCTGAGGTCCCGCGGGAGGGGTTCCACCAGGTCTCCCCGGAGGTTTGATCGGCGTACCGTCGCCGGCGTCTGGATGCCGAACGAACGGCGTTCCGGATCGTACCACTCGAAGGAAGTCGGGTCCGAACCCGCCGACGTCCGTATCATCGTCCATTCTTCTTGTCCGGCAGCCTCCGGAGTTCGCATGCCCACGCCCCCCTCCCGTCCTTCCACCACCCGTTTCGGCTTCTGGCCGGTGCCATTGCTGTGCATCCTGCTTGCCGCCCAGATCGCCCTCAGCTTCGGGGCGGGGCGGGCGGACGACCTGTCCTGGTTCGATCCCCTGATCGACATCCGCGCGATGGTGATGGAGGATCACGTCGGGAAGCCGGATCCCAAGGCGATGCAGGAGGCGGCGATCGGGGCGATGCTCGAGACCCTCGACTATCCCTACACCGTCTGGATCCCTCCCAGAATGGAACGGGAGTTCGACAAGCAGATGCGAGGTTCCTACGTCGGAATCGGCGCGGAGATCGACCTCGAACGCGACCGACTGCGAATCGTCACGCCGCTGGAGGACTCTCCTTCGCTCGCCGCCGGGGTTCGCGCCGGAGACATCGTTCTGGAGATCGATGGCACCGAC
>CAJWFU010000140.1:0-6259 GCA_913031315.1 uncultured Phycisphaerae bacterium
TCGAGATCCGCCTTCTTCATCGGCGTGTCGGTGGTGCCAACCACCACCCGGCCGTGCCACGGAATCACGAAGAGAACGCGACCGTCATCGGTATGCGGCACCATGATCGCGGTGTCGGAGGGTTGAAAGGATCGATCGAGCACGATGTGCACGCCCTGGGCCGGCTCGATCACCGGATCCGCGGTCGGCTCGTCGTACCGACGGATCTCGTCCGCGAAGATGCCGCAGGCGTTCACCACCACCCGGGCGGAGACTTCGAACTCGTCGCCCGAAACCGTGTCCCGGACCCGGACTCCGGTGCAGGTCGTGACGTCCTTGCGGATCCCGGTCACCCGGCATCGATTGGCGACCACGGCCCCGTGATCGGCCGCGGTGATCGCGAGGGAGATCGCCAGTCGCGCATCGTCGAACTGGCCGTCGTGATACCGGACACCTCCCTTGAGACCCTCCTGCTCGACATTCGGAATCTCCGCCGCGACCTGCTTCGCGGAAAGCATCCTGCTCGGCGCAAGATTGAGCTTTCCGGCGAGCAGGTCGTAGGCCTTCAGCCCCGCTCCGTAGAAGGGGCCTTCCCACCATTTGTACTGCGGCACCACGAAGGGAAGATCTCGAACGATGTGCGGCGCATTCCGATACAGCAAGCCTCGCTCACGAAGCGCTTCGGTCACCAGGGAGACGTCGAGTTGCTCGAGATATCGAACCCCACCATGAACGAGTTTCGTACTTCGACTGCTCGTCGCCTTGGCGAAGTCATCCGCCTCCACCAGGGCGGTCCGGTATCCGCGACTCGCCGCATCGACCGCCACACCCAGGCCGGTCGCTCCACCACCGATCACCAGGACATCGAAGGATTCGTCCTGCAACCTCGACACCATTTCGTCTCGATCGAATCTGCTGATCATCGTTCGTCCTCCGTCCAATCACGAGTTCGGCCGACGGCCTTTCGCCACCAGTACATGAGTCGTTCGCGTTCCTTGTCGTCCATCGCGGGCTCGAACACGCGATCCACCGAATGATGGGCCTCCAGATCCGCGAGATCCTTCCAGACTCCGGTGGCGAGGCCGGCCAGATACGCCGCGCCGGCCGCGGTCGACTCGACCATGGTGGGCCGAGTGACTGGAACTCCGAGGATGTCGGCCTGGAACTGCATCAGCAGATCGCTCGCACAGGCCCCCCCATCCACCCGCATCTGATCGATGGGCATGCCACTGTCCGCCGCCATGCAATCGAGAATGTCCCGGGTCGAATACGCGAGGCTTCGAAGCGTGGCCAGCGCGATGTGAGCGTCATTGGAACCACGGGTGAGACCGAGAATCGCCGCCCGGGCCCGTGGATCCCAGTGCGGAGCGCCCAGTCCGGCGAACGCCGGCACCACGAAAACCCCATCGGTATCCGCGACCTTTCCGGCGAGTTCGTTGACCTCCGGCGCCGACTTGATGATCTTCAGACCGTCACGAAGCCACTGAATGGCGGCCCCGGCGATGAAGACGCTTCCCTCCAGGGCGTATTCGAGCGGACCGTCCCCGATCCGCCAGGCCACGGTGGTGAGCATCTTCGACGGACTGGGAACCGCTTCGGTCCCGGTATGCATCAACATGAAGCAACCAGTTCCGTAGGTGTTCTTCACCATGCCGTGGCGAGTGCAGAGCTGCCCGAAGAGCGCCGCCTGCTGGTCGCCCGCGATGCCTGCGATCGGCAGGGCTTCGCCGAAGAGCTCCGGATCGCTCTCTGCAATCACCCCACTCGAAGTCACGACCTCGGGGAGCATCTCCATCGGCACGTCGAAGAGCCGCAGCATTTCCGGGTCCCAGTCCGCGGTGTGCAGGTTCCAGAGCAGCGTTCGGCAGGCGTTGCTCGCATCCGTGGCATGCACCCGTCCGCCGGTGAGCTTCCAGATCAGCCAGGTGTCGATGGTTCCCGCCGCCAACTCGCCCCGACCGGCCCGTTCCCGAGCCCCGGGCACGTGGTCGAGAAGCCACTGCAGTTTGCTGCCGGAGAAATACGGATCGAGCACCAGTCCCGTGCGGGCCTGGACATCCGCCTCGTGTCCCTCCGCTCGAAGCCCTTCCGTCACCTCGCTGGTGCGACGATCCTGCCACACGATCGCCGGGTGGATCGCCATGCCCGTGGATCGATCCCAGACCACGATCGTCTCACGCTGATTGGTGATCCCGATCCCCGCGATCTCGCTCGGCCCGACCCCGGCATTCTTGAACGCGTCATGGACGGTCGCGAGTTGGGTGCGCCAGATCTCCTCGGGATCGTGCTCCACCCAGCCGGGCTTCGGGAAAGACTGGGCGAACTCCGACTGGCCGACGCCGCGGATCGCGCCTTCGGCATCGAACACGATCGAGCGGCAACTGCTGGTGCCTTGATCCAATGCAAGAACGTGGGTACGGGCCATGCGAATCCTCCTGCGGACATCCTAGGGAGTCCGGGATCCCCCGTTTCGAGGAACCTCGTTCACGAACGCTCGTTCGTGGATCAGCGCCGCTCACGCAGGGACGGAACCCGTTCGACCTGTTCCACGGTCAGAATCACCAGGAGTTTCTGCAGCAATCGCTCCAGCAGCTCGCCTCGGCGAAACCGGTACTTCGCCGTCTCCCCCGAAACATTCATTTCGAGGGAGAACAAATCATCCTGCATCGGAGTTTCGATCATGGACTCGATCCGTTTCGCCATGGCTTCGACCATCTCCACTTCGGTTTCCAGGTGACCGAGCAACATCGATTCGAGAATCGCCTTTTGATCGTCACCCAGATCCTTCATGCTGAAGATCTGACGAGCGATATCGAGCGTGGAGTCCTCTCGCCTCGTTCCCGCCCACCCGGCGTCCAGCATCGCCAGCCGCATCTCCAGTGCCGCGAGCGCGGGAAGCCGGGGCATCACGCTGGCTTCGAGAGTCTCATCGACCAGGGATCGCAGACGGGCCGCTTCATCGCGTCGAGTCTTGAATACCCCGAGGTTCAGTGCCATCATTTCCTTTTGGAGGGCGATGAAGTCGCCCAGGTCGCCAGGTTCGATCTTCGTAGGCTCACCCGAGGCAAGCTCCCCGCGCAATGCCAGATTCAAGGCCTGCTCGCGTTCGTGTCGATTTCGATCGGCTTCGTACCGACGTCGTTCCCAACCGGTGATCGCCGGCTTCAGGGCGGATGCCTTCTCCATCAGTTCCGCCAAGATCTCACCCCGGTCTTCCAACGGCTGCCCGATCTCCAGGAACAACCGATAGGGGCTGACCGCTTCGATCACCGGAAGTCCGAAGGCCGAGTCGAACGAGTACCCGGAAATCGAGGACATCCGATCAAATCCCCGCTGCACCCGCACCGCCTCGAGGCCCAAAGGGCTGTCGAGGTCGACCAGTGCCGTCTCTAGGTTGATGAAGAGTTCCTCGTCCACTTCCAGAGCCGCATCGAGGCCGGCGGAAAGTCGATCCCAGAAGGCCTTGGAAGTCGAGCCGCTCCCGTCGCCCTGAATCTTCGCGTTCACCTCCCGGCGCCAGGCATCAAGATAGTCGTCATGAAGCGAGGCCAGGATTTCCCGTTCTGATTCCTCGATACCAAGGAGCTCGGCGAACAGGTCCATGTCCTCCAGAGAGATCGGCGCCGGGACGTGGGAGACGCTTCGAGCGACTCGGGCATCGCTCTCCCACTTCGTCGGTGTCGCGGTCTCGCTCGAAGTGATGATCGGCAGGATTTCACCGGATTGCATGATGGAATACGGACGCTTCGAGATGTTCTTCCTCACCGCGGCTCTCGCCGCCTCGTCGGGCAGAAGCGCGAGCAAAGCACCGACCGCCGATTCGCTGCTTCGGGAACGGCGTTCCATGATCTCCCCGGTGAGCGAGCCATTCTCTTCCGCCATGAATATCACGGCCCCGAGGCGCCCCATCTGGTCGCCCATGCCAGCCTCGATCAGCTCGTCGGTGATTCGATCATCCTTGTCGTACCACCCATTCAAAATCGCCGTGACTGAAACCGAGGTCGGCGAATCCGGCGTGAGCGCCTTCGCGACCTCCTCGGCGAACTCCGGTACCCGGTCCGATGATTTCTCCCGACTCACGCTCTGAAAGAATGGCAGGATGGCGGACAGCCATCGCCGTTTGATCTCCCACCATCGGTCGGCATCAAGGAGCGACCCGAGCTGCCGCGCTCCGCGAAGTCGGCGGTCGTTGAAACCGACCATGGCTTCGACGAGCGGTTCCGATGCGACCGTCATCGCATCTCCAAACGCGGCCATGAACGCCTCCATCTTCGCCGGATCACTCATATCCTCTTCCGACAATTCTCCGAACCCACGAGCGGTGATTTCCTCGACGAGCAACATCATCATTCCAACCGATGCTTCCGCGACGCCCTCGGTCAGCCGAGGCATCGCGGACTCGTAGCCCCGGAGAATTTCGTCGACCGCCTCGATCTCCGCCTCGGTCGGATCCGACTCCCAGAAACACTGATCGACGTCGGCGAAGCGATTCGAATTGAATCCTCCAACCGACGAGCCGTACCGCAGACGATCCCTGACTCGGCGAGCTCTTTGAATCCCATCACCATTGGAATCGTCAAAGGCCGGCAGAAGATCATCGAAGAATCGATCGTCGATCACCCCCACCCGCTCCACCACATCGTTCCACGCTCGGAAGAATCTGGCAAGGACCGGCGCCGACGGCATGGAACCCACCGAAGCCGCTTCCACTTCCATGTTCATTCGGAGAAACGCCTCGATTTCATCATCTCGAAGCGATTCAAACGCTTCCAGATATCGATCATGAGCCTTCTCGATCGCCAGCCGCTCTTCGGGGCCGAGGTCCACGTGACGCGAGATCAACTCGGTCGCCTCGCGAATGCCCATCGGATCGGGAACCATTCCGTTGGTTCCCTGGGCGGTGGCACGAGCGGAGATCACTGACACCAGGATCAGGATCAGCAGAATTCCCGCATGACGGCCGGCCGTGGTGAGCAGCCTCGGATCTGAAATGCACATGTTGCAGAATCTCGATGAAGAAAGAGCTTTCACCGCCGGCGAATCCCGACGGCTCGTGAATCACATGACCGGACCGAGCCCGATGGCCCGTCTCCAGTGACTGATCTGACCCGCATGCATCATGACATGGTTGTTGAGCATGAAGTTCACGGCAGCGCCAACCGTGGGCAGCATTTCGCGGAATCGACCTTCCGCCGGGTTTTCCGCGGCGAGAACGTCCGGAGAAATCTCGGGCAGGACACCGATCACGGTCTCGTAGCCTTGCTGGAAGTACGGAAGAACCACGTCCCTGCCCGGGTAGAGGGAAGGGTCGTCGAGGCATTCGGCGCCAGCCTTCACCAACTCGCCGTCGTAGGGAAGCTCGGTGACCAGGTCTTCGCGGCCAAGGAAACCCGCGAGGATTCGATTGGAATAACTCCCGAGGTGCCCGTACAGGAAAGCCGGATGATTCATGCCGGTGACGACCGAATCCGCCCAACGATCTTCCGGAATGTCGGTGGCGAGCAGGAGGGCGTAGCCCAGACTCATCTGGGCGGCGGGGGCGATGCTGGAGATGAACAGAGAATCAGTGCTGGTCGACATCTTTGCTTCCAAATAAAGGCCATGAGTGATTTCGCGAGCGCGAAGCTCCAATGGTACGCACCCGCATTCCAATGGTCACGCCGAGATTCCGATTCCGGGGTTCAGTGCCCCAGAATTCGGGCGTGGACCCCACGAGCCCAGGCGGTGTCGGTATCACCCTCCACGATGATCCGGCCGTCGGGGAAGACTGAGATCGCCACCGGATCTCCGGTGGGTGAGACCTCATCCGCGAGGACCCCCCGGAGCATTCCTGCCTGCAGTTCGAAACGGCCGCGGGCCGCAAGCCGGGACTGGAGCGCCGCCAGGTCCACCTCCTCCGATCCCGGAGCACTCCGAATCTGAACCGCATTTCGTCCACACAACATTCGCGTGGTCGGTCCCGTGGCCTCGAGGAATTCAAACCTCCGGTGAACACAGCAGCCACACTCGCGGTCGAACGCGTCGTCGATCGACAACGCATGATGCTGGTTCTTCCAGAGATCATCCCGGCGAAGAGTCCGATCCACCGACTCGAGGTCACCGACCAGAACCTTGATCGCTTCGGTCGCCAGCCGTGCGGCAATGGTCGCGGTGATGGAGCCGAGGACGCCGGCGGTGTCGCAGGTTGGCATCACTCCCGGCGGGGGCGGATCGGGGAACAGGCATCGCAGACACGGGGTGGATTGATCCGAAGTCCAGCGGATGCGGGCATTCACGCCCG